>JBEHWO010000037.1:0-28421 GCA_040217695.1 Vulcanimicrobiota bacterium
TACCGGTTCATCTATAAAAATATTCTCTACATGTTCATCCCTTACTATAAGATTGTATTTATCAGGAGAAACAAGACCTGCAAGAGTAAGAAGACTCAGGGGAGGGAACAGGGAATATTTTATCTGGCGAAATTTTGCAGAAAGCACTTCCTGAAGTGCAGGGAGGATAAACAGAATGGTTTTCATAAATATAACTCCTTTATTCATAATTAATCGTCACGCGTGACGGGTGACGCGTGACGGGAGCACCGTTCGACAGTGTAAATTCCTTGATTATAAATATTATACGAATAATATGAATAAAGGTTCAAAATTTCATATAAGAATCGTAAAGCGTAATGCGTAGTTTCACGGCTCACCATTCACTGCTCACTTATTCAGATAAAATCTCTATCATCTTTCTTGCCATGCTGTTATTTTGTTCCATATCCAGAACCTTCTTAAAGCTCTGAAGAGCTCTGTCTTTATCGCCTCTGGCATTGTAAACAAAAGCCAGACCCATATGGGGAGTAACCGTATGTGCTTCAAATTCCATAGCTCTGGTAAATGAAGAAAAAGCTTTCTCTATTAATTCTTTTTTATCTGCTTCTGAAAGCTCTGAGTGAGTATCCAGAATATCCAGATAAACAAATCCGACATGGCCGTGAATATCGGAAAATTCTTTTTCTCCGCCGCAGGAAAGGCTTTCTTCAAATTCTTTTGCCGCCATAATCAGGTTATATCTGCATCTGTAGGCAGTAGCTGCATAAAAATGTACTCTGCAATCATGAGGAAATGTTTTTATTCCTTCTTCAAACAGGGATAACAGGTGTTCTTCTTTATCCTGTCTTATATATTCTTTACCGAGATTTATAAGAGCTTCAAGTTTTTCTTTATCATCTGATGCTTTAAGAAGATCATATTTAAATTTTAATTCTGTGAATTCAGGAAAATATTTTATGATTCTATACATATCATGAGGCGGTGCCTTAACGGTTTTACCATAAAAAACACATGCTCTTGGGACAGGATTGGTTCCCCTGAATCGGAATAATCCGAAAAGCCTGCAGTACATAGGTCTGGCAGTATAAATAGTACAGCCTGTAAGGTGATTGAAATAAGGGCACCTGTCTTTATCCCTGTGAATCATAAAATTTTTAAATGTTTTTATATCAGGATAATCGTCATGTGTTCTTAAAAAATCTTCAATAAAATCACATTCAAGCCGTGACAGCGGAGGGAATTTCATAACAGAGGTACAGCAAAGTTTACAATCTCCGCAACTGTTCTCCGAAGGAATAAAATATTCTTTATCAAAACCATCATATATGTCTTTCAGAGTATCAAAAATTTCTTTCATCAATTTAATATAACCTTTCTTTAAGATCGTGACGCGTGACGCGAGGATTATTATATGTTCATTAAAGCTTCTGTCATCTGTTCCCTGTCTATATCATTTCTATAACCTGTCCATATTACCTTTCCTCCGTAAAATAAAAATCCCTGTGGAGATGCATGTTCAATACCTGTGTCTTCAGCTATTTTCGCTGAAAGAGTTCTGTTTTCAATAACATGGACTTTCCAGAAATCAGCTTCTTTATTGTCTTTAGAAAATTCTGAAAATCTTTCCAGTGCCCATGCAGAATGAGGACAGGCAGTGGAATGTTTCAGCAGGAATACAGGCTTTCTATTACTGTCTTCAAGAATCTCATTAAAATCTTCATTACCGGTACAATCTTTAATCATAAAAAAGACACCTCAAATTATCAAATTTTAAAACAAAGGATTCCAATCTTTCTGTAAGAATATTCTTATAAATACGTTTAACTCCTTCCCTGCTGTAATTGCAAAAAACATGTAAACAGCGGCAGGGATTCCTCGCGTCACGCGTCACGCGTCACGATTTTAATTTAAGGAGAGACACATTATTTTATGAACGGGAAAGACTCTTCAAAAAAGAAAAAAACAAATATAACGGTACGTGAAATGGATATCGATGATGTAGCACATGTTTTTCATCTCGGTGAAGATTTATTTACAGCCCAGAAGGTTCCAAATCTTTACCGAACATGGGATGAATATGAAGTACTGGCAATTTTTCAGGGAGACAGCGAATTCTGTCTTGTAGCAGAAACAGATGAAGGAGAAATAGTCGGATTCACTCTTGGTACAACTATAAGTAAAAGTCATTCTGCGTGGAAATACGGACATCTGCTCTGGCTTGGAGTATCCAGAGAATACCAGAAGCAGGGAGTGGCAGAAAAACTCTTCAATCATTTTCTGGAACTTATGATAGAAAGCGGTGTAAGAATGCTTCTTGTAGATACAGAGGCAGATAACCGTAAAGCCATTAAGTTTTTTGAAAAAATGGGATTTAAAAACCCTCAGGAACATGTTTACCTGACTCTCAATCTGGATCATCAGAGGAAAATTTTAAAGGAAAAGGAACATATTGAAAATCTACAGGACAATGCCAGGGGGAAAGGGACATATTGAGAAGCAATAGAAAAATGCTGAAAGAAAAGGAAGATATGGAACATGGACAGGGAAAATGTTAAAGGGAAAGGAACATATTAAAGAAAAAGAAGATATGAAAAATCAAAAAAAGGAGAGTGTAAGATATTTTGTGTAAATTTACTATACAATAAGGAGTTTATATGAGAATCGTGACGCGTAACACGTGACGCGTGACGGGAGGAACAGATCCTCATACTTCGTTGTGACCGAAACGGTCATGGTTGTTAACGGAAGTTTACACAAAATTTATGACATAGTTGAAAAAATGACCTTAAAAAATATTACACCGAAACGATTAAAGAGATTATTGAAGAAAATGATAGATATATACAGTCCTTCGGGAAAAGAAGAAGAACTGGCAGATTTTCTGTACGGGTATCTGAAAAGACAGGAATTGAATGTTATTTATCAGGATGTAGATGAAGACAGATATAATCTGCTTGTATTACCTGATGATATGGATATAGAAATGGCTCTCATAGGTCACATTGATACTGTATGGGCCTATGACCTGGAACACTACTGTTATGAAGAAGAAGATGACATAATTACAGGTCTCGGTTCTGCCGACATGAAAGGGAACTGCGCTGCCATGATAGAAGCCTACCTTTCATTACAGGAGAAAAATCAAAATCATGTACCTGTAGCACTTGCCCTGTTAGTAGGAGAAGAAGAAGACGGCGACGGTGCAAGACAGCTGGTAAAGGACTTTCATTTTCCCTGGGCAATAATCGGCGAACCTACCGACCTGGCACCATGTATGAAACATTTCGGTTATCTGGAAGTACAGGTCTGCACGGAAGGAAAACAGGTTCATGCATCTCTGGCAGACAGGGGGCAGAACGCAATTAAAAATATGCTCGGGCTCCTTCTCAATATATCGAGCTACATGGAGAACAAACGTTCTGACATAGTTTATAATATAAGGGAACTGGAAAGTTCCAGATCGGGCTTTGTAGTTCCCGACAGATGTGAGGCATGGCTCGATCTGCACCTGCCTCCCGTATCTCCTGTTGAGGAAATTACTGTAGAACTGGAAGATATCCTCATAAAAGCAAAAGAAGAAAATCCGGAACTGGATGGTACAATAAGATTTACTACCATTCACAGAGGCTACGAAATACCTGAAAAAGGAAATATAGTAAAAACGCTCAAAGATATTTATAAAGATATGAAGCTGGACTGGAATCCTCAGGTATTCAGAAGTCATTCCGATGCCAATATATTATGGACTGCCGGTATAAAACCTGTAATACTGGGAGCAGGCAAGCTGGAAGAAGCCCACAGACCTGATGAATCCGTTTCTTTTGAACAGGTCTGTACGGCTTCTGAGATATATTTTAATATATTGAATTCATATATAAGTGAAAAGTGAAAAGAATTCTGTCCTTTCACTTTTCACTTTTCACTATTCACTTATATGATATGCCTTACCTTCAAATATAACAATCACATTATTGCCTACAGAAAGATATTTACCGAGTTTCGGACAGGTTTTGAGAAGTTCAAAATATTTATCACTCAAAAATTTCACTTCTATCTTATCTTTGCCATCTTTATAAAGACTATCTGTCCATATGCCGGATTTAAGGTAAAAAGTCTTATCTTCCACTGTTTTTATTGATTCGGCAACATCTTTCGTAAGTCCGCCTTCCCGATAGGCTTCTGAAGCCGGCGCAGGTTGAACTGTATCTGCCTTCTCATATTCCTTCAAAACCTTGCTTGCCTGAACATTTACCTCTCCAGAAGCACTGTCACCGGTTGAATATCCGCCGCTGTAATTATCTCCGTATCTTCCCTGAACATGAGGCATGTTTGAATATAATCTTTCATCATAATCTTCTTCATTATTCTGAGATACGGGGCGTCTGCCTGTGACCTCTTCCTGTATCAAAAATGACGTATAAGGTGTAACAATACCGTACTTAATGGAAAGTGCTTTTATTTCTTCAACTGTTTCCCTGTTTTCTCCGTGTAGTCTTATTTCATTTAAAAGATATCCTATTTTTCTGGTAGCCCAGAGACATGGAATGAAAGAATTATCACTGTTGTTTTCAGGGAAGGTTTTTTCATAAACATATTTTTTCGTTTCTCCGTTTACCTTTCCAGACATGGTTATTGCAGTATGTCCGGCATCCGTGTATCTTCCAGTAAGTATAAGCTGGCTCCCTCTGAAGAGATCGGGGAGATCTTTAGGATACATATCCCTGACTTTGATTTTACCGAAATCGAGAGATAAATCCGAGAGCACAGGATGACTTATTTTGGTAAAAAAGGAAGAAATTTCCACTTCCATTTCCTCACCGGCTTTCAGATAGGACGTATACCCCTGATTCTGTTCCGCCATAAGGTCCAGAAGCAATGTATTCACATCTGTTCCCACACCGAAAGAGAAGATTCTCACTTTTGTTTTATTCTCTGCAGAGATATGTTTAAGAATTACATTTGTATCGGTTTCTCCCTGTGTGGGAAGACCGTCTGTAAGAAATACAATATACTGAGGTCTTTTTTCATCTGCAAATTGTTTTAAACTTACGAGAAAAGCTTCGTCAATATTGGTTCCTCCGAGAGGTTTCAGTGTATCTACAAATGTTTTTGCCTTTTTAATATTTTCCTCTGTTCCATCCACCAGTTTATTACTGTAAAAATCCGTAACAGAATTAAAGGTGACAACATTAAATCTGTCTTTGCCGTTAAGATTTGAGAGACAGAATTTAAGTGCTTTCTGTGCATATGTAATCTTATCTTCATCATACATGCTGCCTGAAGTATCCATGACGAAGATAATATCTTTAGGTAAAACCTTTGTTTTATCAAGTTCCTGACCGGGAGAAGCAATGAGGAGGAAAAATCCCTGCTCATCTCCCCTGTCTTTATAAGTCAGCAGATTAAGGCCGAAATCCTCTTCAGAGACACCGTAATAAAGGACAAAATCTTTATCGCCTTTGTAACCCGTATCTTCAAAACCTGCTTTTACAGATTTATCGCCGTCTTTTTTTATTGACATATTATGAGTGGGTGAATAAAAAGATTTAACAGGTACCGATGAAGAGAGTTCCACGCCTATGGTAAGCTCTTTTACGGGCCAGTCAGAAGTTTTTTTAGCCAGAGGGAGTTTGAATTTACAGAGTCCCAGGTCAGAAGATAATACCTGAGAATAAGTGATTGAAATTTTTGTCTCTCCCCTGGCAGGAATGGGATATATTCTTGCCCGGAACATACCTGAGCCGATATTTTCCAGAAGGCCCGGATCTTTAAGCTGTCTTACAATACTTTCATATATAGAAGCTGCTTCATCCTTATCCATTATTTTTCCTTCCACCTTTTTGCCATTTATAAGCATGGAAAAATTGGATATAGATGCATCTGCCGGCATGGGGAAAATAAGGGTTGCTTCCATATCTGAAGAAGAATTATTTTTAAGTTTCTCCTCTATTGTCACCCTGGCAGTCTGATCCTTGATTTTAATATCTACTCTTTCATATTCTATAACAAAGGATCTGTCACCCTGAGGAACCCTCTCCACTATATATTCCTGAGACATTACACAGGTAATTGATAAAACTAAAAATAATGAAATGAGTGAAAACTTTGAGAACATCTGAAACACGCTCCTTTATTAATAGTGAATAGTGAATAGTGAGTAGTGAGTGAGATTCTACTCACTATTCACTACTCACTTCTCACTAAATAAGTTCCCCCACCGTGCCGTGTGCAGATCACTTTGAATCCTGACTTACATCAGGTGGGAACCACTATAAGCAGCTTAAGGATCCCTCGCTTAAAAAGGAGGTATTCACAACGCCACTGAAATTAAGTTCCCTTCAAACAATTGTCGGATCAAATATATAACCCGCAAACACAAACAAAGCAGGGGAATATTTATTTCGTCTATTAAATTTTAGTCGTCTAGTTTAAAAAAATTTCTCCAGAGAATAATAGCATATTTTTCATCTAATTGCAATGAGAAAAATTATCAGACAACTTTTATATTTAACTCTTTAAGCTGTCTTTCCGATACCGCAACAGGTGCTCCTGTAAGAGGGCATGCTGCGGTCTGAGTCTTTGGAAAAGCTATTACATCTCTTATACTTTTTTCTCCTGCCATAAGCATTACAAGTCTGTCAAGTCCCGGAGCTATACCTCCATGAGGAGGAGCACCGTATTCAAGAGCTTTCAGGAGAAAGCCGAATTTATATTCTGCTTCTTCTGCAGTAAGTCCCATAATCGTAAAGATCTTTTCCTGTATATCTTTCCTGTGTATACGTATGCTTCCGCTGCCCAGTTCTGTACCGTTAAGGACAAGGTCATAAGAACTGGCTCTCACTTTAAGAGGGTCAGAATCCAGATATTCTACATCTTCCGTAAGAGGACATGTGAAAGCATGATGTTCTGCATCTATTTTCTTTTCTTCTTCATTATAAGAGAAAAGCGGGAAATCTACGACCCAGAGAAAACTGAACTCTCCTTCTTTAATAAGCCCCAGTTCCTGAGCAAGAGAAATCCTTATTTCTCCGAGTACACGGCTTGCCACTTCTCTTTTATCTGAAACAATGAGTATTACATCATTATCGGAAACAGAAAATCTTGACTTTAAATTTTCTATATCCTCCGGTGTTAAAAATTTCTTTATAGAAGATTTAATATCGCCGCCTGTAAAGGAAATCCACGACAATGCCTTTGCTCCAAGTTCTTTAGCCTTTTCATTCAATTCATCAAACTTCTTCCTGGAAGCAGATGAGAAATTCTCCGCTTTTATGCCTCTTACAACACCGCCACCCTGAATATTCTCTTTGAAAGCATTGAACTGTGAATCTTTAAATATGTCAGAAAGATCTTCTATTTTCATGCCATAGCGAAGATCAGGTTTATCAATACCATACCAGTCAATGGCATCTCTGTGTTTCAGTCTGAGAAAAGGTACGGGAAGATCAACATGAAGTACATCTTTAAAAATACGCCTCATAAGCCCTTCTGTTATATTAAGAACATCTTCCCTTTCCACAAAGGACATTTCCATATCTATCTGAGTGAATTCAGGCTGACGGTCTGCCCTCTGATCTTCATCTCTGAAACACCTGGCTATCTGATAATATTTTTCAAATCCCGATACCATAAGCAATTGTTTAAATAATTGCGGAGACTGAGGGAGTGCATAGAATTTACCCCGGTGGATCCTGCTCGGTACCAGATAATCTCTGGCGCCCTCAGGAGTACTGTTAATAAACACAGGTGTTTCTATTTCAAGGAAACCGTTTTCTTCAAGATAATTACGGGCACTCCTTGTAACAGATGCTCTGAGCTTAATATTTGATTGCATCCTTTGAGTTCTGAGATCGAGATAACGATATTTAAGACGGGTCATTTCATCTACACGACTATCTCCTGAAATATTAATGGGAGGTGTGGGACATGTATTTAATATGATAAGTTCTCCGGCTAGAATATCTACTTCACCTGTCGGAAGTTTTGTGTTTATCGTTCCTTCAGGCCTTGCACATACCTCGCCTGTAACGGATATAACATATTCCGACTTGAGTTCTCCCGCCTGTTCATGGATATCTTTATATTTTTCAGGATTGAACACTACCTGTGTTATTCCTTCTCTATCACGGAGATCTATAAAAATAAGACCTCCTAAATCTCTCCTTCTGTGTACCCAGCCCATAAGAGTAACTGATTTACCTGTATCTGTAATTCTCAGTTCACCGCAATTATGAGTTCTTTTTTTCAAAAATACCACCCCTTTAAAATGATCGTGACGCGTGACGCGTGACGCGTGACGCGAGGATTATCTGAGATATAATACAAAAATAAAAGAAATCATCTTCTTACCTTTGAATAATGACAGAAATAATTCGTATAATAAGAAATAATTCCTTTATTTTTTAGTAATTTTATTTTAAATATAGTTTTGCACTTTTTTAAAAAACTATAATTTCTTACACAGGTGAATAAAATTATATCAGGACTTACGCAAAAAATACAGAAAAATCAGTCATTGCGAGCGAAGCGAAGCAATCCCATTATTACAACAGAAACTGTTGGGATTGCTTCGTCGCTCCGCTCCTCGCAATGACAAAATGCGTAACTCCTGTTTAAATATATAATTAAAATACAAACGAACATGATATGTTGTAATCCCGTCACGCGTTACATTTCACGTTTAAATATTAATAACCAGTATACCTGCCGATGTAAGTGATTGTATGGCAATAACAAGGCCGAGAATAAATATAAAGAGATAGGAAAAAGCCGCTACCCTGTTTAAAAGATTCCTTTTCGGATAATATTTTTCAAGCATCTTTCCGGCAGTAACCATTACTATGCCAATGGCAATAAGAACTGCTGCCAGACCGAGGCTGAAAGCCACTATTACAAGTAATCCGAGAATTATTCTATTGAGAGCAACAGCACTCAACAGAACTACCAGTGCATCAGGGCATGGAACAATACCACCGCTTACGCCGAGAGCAATAAGACTCAGAAGGGTAATTTTTTCCGGCAATTTGTGCACATGATATTTACCACCATGATAGTGCCCGCCGGCTTCGTCAACATGGCCATGTTCATGGTTTCTATGTTCATGAGCATGTTCGTGGCTGCTATGGTCATGAGTATGTTCATGGCTGTGACCGTGGTCATGACCGTTTTCATGGCTATGTTCTTGACTGTGTTCATGAGTGTGTTCATGGTCGTGTTTATGGCTATGGTCGTGCTCATGTCCATGAATTTGGTCTTGACTGTGACCATAAGTATGTTCATGGTCGTGTTTATGGCTATGATCATGACTGTGGTCGTGCTCATGTCCATGAATGTGGTCATGTTCGTTTTCATGTCTAAGATCATGTTTATGGCTATGGTCATGACTGTGGTTGTGCCCGTGCTCATGGTCGTGACTGTGGCCCTGTTCAGTTGATGCAACAGCCTCCTTCTGTCTTATTATAAAAAGCCATATGCCTATTATAGAAATAAGGATTCCTGAAGAAAAACCTATCCAGGGATATAATTTTTCCGGCATAACATATTTAAATGCAAAAAGACATATAAGTCCCAGCAATATAACACTTATTGTATGGGTAAACGTAACTATAATACCGAGCAATACGGCATGTTTTATGGTTCCTCTGCTACCTATAAGATAGGCTCCTACAATGGTTTTTCCATGTCCCGGAGCAAAAGCGTGGAGGGCACCGAGAATTACAGCAAGACCAAGAGCTACAAGGACAACACTTAAATTTAATTTTTCTTTTGTAATAAGTCCGACAAGGCCATTGTCTCCCTGAGTTTCAGGAATATTCGGTTCGGAAAATTCATTAATATTACCTCCGACAGAACCTTTCACAGAAGAAAAAACTATATCTGCCTTTGTACAGACTGCATTTTTTATATTTTCTGGTTTTTCAGGAGCACTTAATATGGTAACAGAGTCTTCACCTTTAACCATTATTTCCTTCCATCCGGGAGTGGACGTAAAATTATCATCATGAAAATATAAGTTATTTTCACCTTTTCTCAAAAGTCCTTCAGGCACAGATGCCTCGAAAAGATAATTCACTTTTAAGGTGGAAAGTTCACCTGTTCCTGTATTTACTATAACTTTAGAATCTATGGTTTTAATATTTAACGCTTGCTCATTCAGTTTCATTGTAATATTTTCGAGAACTTTCTCTGTTGCCAGGTCCAGATAGGATTTTTTTTCTTCATCCGTATAAATAAAATCCTGATTTTTATCCATAATTTTGAGCTGGCTGAATGCAGAAGCTTCAGGAAGACGAAGCAGATATTGCAGGGTAATTCTATCTGCGGAAATAGAAATCTGGCTTACAGCATCAATCCTGAGATAACCGAAGGGGTGAGAGAACGCCCGTGACGGGAAGATAAATAAGAAGCATATTACCAGACAAATAAATTTTTTCAACATAGTGCCTCCGTAAAAATTTTATATTTTATAAGTATAGTGACCGATAAATAGTAAGTAGTGAGTAATAAGTAAAACACTGTATTCACCACTCACTACTCACCACTCACTATTCACTATTAATAAATAGATGGAGTCCAGTCATCACTGATGCTTGAGAAAGCCTTCTCTATCTTCTTTCCCTCAGGATCCATAATAAAAATCTGCCAGTTAGGCCCCTGAAGATCGGAACAAAAAACAATTTTTTTTCTATCCCCGGAAAAACGGGGGCAATGGGAACCAAATCCGCCTTTTGTAAGATGCCTGACTCCGGTACCATCTGATTTCATGATAAACAGGTCATAATCTCCGTCTCTGTCAGAAGCCCATATTATATTTTTACCATCGGGAGAAACAACTGCCTGAATATTATGATGATGTACAGTCGTATTTGTAAGATGAACCTGTTTCGTTCCGTCTACATTCATAACAAACAGATCGGCATTTCCATCTCTGTAAGAAGTCCAGACAATTCTTTTTCCGTCAGGAAAAAAAGAAGGATCCCTGTCCCTTGTCACTTCTACTGTGGGAGGCATGGGGCTGTCATAAGACAGAGGCTGTTCCCTGACAGGCTTATCAAAAGTAAGCCTTTTCTGATTGGAGCCATCAGCGTTCATAGTGTAAACCTCTTCATTTTTATCCCTTGTAGAAATAAATACTATCTTTTTGCCGTCACAGGAAAAGGAAGGCATCTTGTTATTACCACTGCCGGACGTAAGTTGCTTTTTTCCCGAACCATCAGTGTTCATAATAAAAATCTGCGATCTGCCGTCTTTAGAGTAAGCAGTATAAATTAATTTCTTACCGTCTCCTGATACACATGGTTCGGTATCTACATATGGATTGGCAGATGTGAGATTCTTCGGTTCACCTGCGGAAGGGTAAAAAGCCGAATATATATCAAGATTTCCATTCCGATCTGATGCAAAATAAATACTATAGGTATTTGCTCCCTCCACAGGAAAGATGCAGAGAAAAACAAATATAACAATAAGGCAGAAGAAATTATTCTTCATTCGGCTATAATCCTTTCTCCCGCCCCATGTTTAATCTCTTTTACTTCTTTTATGTATTCGGCGAGTAAATCCCTTATAACTCCGCCTGTCTGAATAACTTTTCCGCCTGTAAACAGATTATAACCTTCTCCGCCTTCTGCCAGGAAACTGCTGGTAGCCACTTTGTATAACAGACTATCTGAAATAGTTTTTCCACCTATAGTTAATTTTGAAATCTTCTGGCCTTCAGGAGCATCCTTTTTATAGACTACGTTCATACCACTTACCTGAAGTATATCTTCGGAAGCAAGGGACTGCTCCATAAGGGCTTTAATATCTTTACCTGTCATTTCAATAACGGTCAGTTTGAAATCATAAGGTATAACTGTATAAAGATGACTGAAGGTAATATCACCTTTAAACAAATCATTACGAAGATTTCTGCCGTTGTAAAGAGCCACATCTGCCCCTGATTTTGCAAGCATAACATCTGTTACAAAATCTCCGAGAGCAGATTCTCTGTCTCTCAATCTGGGGAACCAGTTATCTGCTTTTCCAAGGACTTCGGAATATTTCGCAGGTAATGTACCATTGAAATCATCAATCAGTTTTTGAATGTCTTTATCCCCTTCCTGTACAAGTCCGGGAGAAATCTGTTTCATTTCGTAAGAATAATTCACAGAAGTAACATCTTTCATAAATCCCATACTGATATGACCTAAAAATCTTCCTTTAGTGCCTGCTTCCAGTATCAAAATATCATTGACATTTAAAGGATCTGATGAAGCAGAATAAGATCTGACATCTCCGCCTATTATAAAAACCGGTTTTTTATGATTACCGGGCATTATATTTTCAAAATCACTGGCTATAAGCATATTATCATAAAATCTCTGATTGGCCATTATTACAATTGCATCACTGCTGCTTTCCAGAGTGGAATAATATCTGCTAAGGGCCACTCTGGGATCTGTAAATGACAAACCTTTTACATAATCTCCGGGAATGAGTTTCGGTGTTTCACCATCGACAAGTCCGAGAATAGCTACTTTGAAACCATTATAATCTACGATTATATAAGGCTTGAGTCCGGAGAAAAGATTATCTGTCCCCTGAACTATTACATTTGCACCGAGTACGGGGAAATTTGCTTTTTTTATCAATTTATCAAGCTGCTCCTGTCCTGCAAGGAAATCCTGTTCTCCCAGCACTGCCGCCTTTACTCCTGCAGCATTAAGACAGTCTATTACAACTTCTCCTTTTGTAGCGTCAGCCAGCGGATTTCCGTGCAGAAAATTTCCGCTGCACAGAAGAAGATTATTTTTTGTGGAACTGCTTAATTTCTTATAAGTGGACACAAGATACGAAAATCCTCCGGCCTCTGCGGAACTGGTATTTTCTTTTCGTTCTTTTTCCGGAAGGAATGTATAGGCATTAGGGCCGCCTGTCACAAAAGGATTCAGATATCCGAGCAGATCGGTAAAGAAATAAACATTTATATCTGTCTGATTACGGGACTGGGAAGGTTCCTTTTTTTCTTTAATATAAATTACGTTTATTCGTGCAATATCATAACCTTCTACAGTGACTATGTCTCCGACTCTGAGGAACTGGATCGGAAGAGCCTTTCTGGAAGGGTCACTTCTATCTACAATATTACAGGACATGAGATTTAATAATAACTGCTTTTTCGTATTAACCTCTACAAGAGCAGTTTTTTTAAGTTTATTTATTTCAATAATTTTACCTTCCGCTACAGTCTTAATTTCACCACTGCCGGAATCTGTTCTGGACAGACTTTCCAGTATAACAGGTAAAGCTTCCTCTACAAAAACCGCTCCGGCTATATAGGTTCTTCCTTTCATAGGCTGTGTAATACTGTAAATCATTACAGATTTTCCCTTCAGAGAGTTCAATCCTTTAAAGCTCTGAGGCACAAGCATAACAGTCTTGTTATTTGCAAGAACTTTCTCACTACCTATCTTGAAGGTGAATTTTTCTTTTAAAACCTCTGTAACAACACCTCTCAGAACCATAGGTCCATGGGAACTTACAAACAGGTCGTTGACATAGGAGAGAGGATCTAAAAAATAAGCAGGTTCAATAATCTTTGGTTCATGCTCTACGAATCCGGGGAAAGAAGCTTTTGCATAGAATTTATCGCCCGAATGAAAAGCAGAAGGAGATACGGGTTTAAGATCCTTCATAACTCTTGTAGTGGAGGTAATATTAAATTCTTTCTTGCCATCTTTTGTAATAGCTGTAATTTTATTTCCTTTTAATTCATGGACTGTTCCTGAATATTCCACGGCAACTCCCTGGCCTGTAGCCAGTAAAAAAGCAGTCTCTTCATCAAAAACTCCGACTGCTATAATCTCATCGAGAGCATTATTTGCCGTAGAAACAAGGATCTTATCACCTACCTTAAAATCTTTAAAGGTTACTGTAATCATATTTTTTGAAAAACTGGTTTTTGAGTTAGTAAGAATGGTTTTATCAACTTTATCTCTTGTTGAGATTATAAAGGATTTATTATCTGCATTTATTTCTTCTATAGTACCTGAAATAGAAGAAAGTCCTCTGTTCTGATCCTGGGCAAATAGATTATTACATATGGAAAAAGACAGAAGTAGAATAAGAATTATAGTAATAATTTTACTCACAATAACACCCTTTCTTTGTAAATATATTTGAAGACACCTGATCTATAAAACAGACTAAGGAATAGCTTTCGCTATTCCTTATCTATCAATAATAACCGGATTGGATTGTTAACAGCAACAACTCGGTGTTACCTTCGGGGTAATTGTTTCATTCAAAATAGATGGTGTAAAGTTAATTTCTTTTACAGTCTTGGTAGTTTGATCAAGGTATTGAATAGAGAAACCTGTTGCAAATGTAGAGCCAAGGTTATTGGTTTTAGCATTTACAGTAGAGGTTGTCATCTTATATGTAACACCACCCATATCGGAACCGCCTTTTACATCCATATAATAATTGGCATTATTACTCGGTAAATCACCGGTTTTATTGGATGAACTTATTCCGTCCATCATATTCTTGGCAGTATTTATATCGGTCTTATAAGTAAACCACACAGGGTCACCTCTCAAAGCCGTAACAGTTCCGCCCGGATTTTCCACATAGATATTAAAATAAGATTGATCGGCAGACTGTCCATCGCCACCGCCATTTCCGCTTCCACGGCTCTTCATAACTACTGTAGTTCCGTCAGGCTGTTTTACAGAATATTCTATGCCCTGATAGGTATAAGTATTACCGGCAGGATCGGCTATGGAATAACTGTATACTTTCTTGGTGATTTCATATGGGCCAACATTGACTACTTCTGAACTACCATATACATTCTGTCCGGGAACTGTAGGAGCAGGTATTGCAACAGGTGCAGTGCCCGGATTGGGATTTGAATTCGGATCCGCTACCCATGCTGCATAGGCTGTATCCCAGGCAGATTTCTGCTGAAGATAGTTGTTATAATCTGTTTCTTTTTCATAATAATCATTCCATACATTCTGTATATCTGTACTTGTATTTGCACTGGTAGATACATTGAAGGGATCATGTTCAGCCAGGCGTTTACCTGTTCTGAGATCGGTAAAATACATATGGGACCATGAATTATTTACTACCCATTCGCTTCCGTTCCATACCATAGCTCCGTTGAGGTTTGTCAGATGACCTGCGTCTTTTATCACTTCTCCTGCCTGATCTGTATCTTTTTCAACTGTAATAACAGTAGTTCCGGCAAATGATACAGACATAACCATACACACCAGAAGTGCCACTATACTGAGGGTTAATAACGTCTTTTTCATAATTTTTCTCCGGATTTATCCGGATGCCTCCTTTCAATCTTCGAAAATAATAAAAATTTAAGTTAAAATGTTCACCTCCTGCTAATAAGATGATTTATACCTATTTATAATAAACTATTTCGCTACAATAATTATAACACTTTTTTTTTCTATGTTGTTACAAAAGTGTTAAAAAAATATGAAAATTTTGTAATAAATTATTTGTATATTATTTAAAATCGTAGTACTTTTTTAAATATTCGTAATATTTATGCTAAAAAAAATAACAGGAGTTACGCATTTTGTCATTGCGAGGAGCGGAGCGACGAAGCAATCCCAACAGTTTCTGTTGTAATAATGGGATTGCTTCGCTTCGCTCGCAATGACTGATTCTTCTGTATTTTTTGCGTAAGTCCTGAAATAACTCGCTTACCGACCTCAGGAGTTGTCAGGAAATAACTACATCATAGTTTATATCGTGACGCGTAACGCGTAACGCGTGACGCGAGGATAATAATTGTTCTAACAATCTGCGGGATACGGGTCACGAGAGTTTATATGTATTACTTATAGTCACCTCAGTAAATCACTCGCTCTAAAGCCATCCGTGATTCAGCTGACGTAAAGCCTCATAGATTGCAACGGCAACAGAAGTAGAGAGATTAAAACTTCTGGCTTCACCCCACATTGGTATGGAGAGACAGGCATCTTCATGTTCTTTCAGTATAGAAGCAGGAAGTCCCGGTGTTTCAGGACCGAAGACCAGGAAATCTCCCTTTTTATAAGAAACGGCAGTATAGGGTTTTGCCACATTGCTCGAAAAATAGAAAAATCTTCCTTCCGGGAAATGGGCATAAAGTTCTTCCATAGAAGGATAGTAGAACATATTAACAAGATGCCAGTAATCAAGACCTGCTCTTTTCAGGGATCTGTCGCGAAAGGAAAAACCTAAATTACCTACGAGATAAAGCTTTGAACCGGTTCCGGCGCAGAGACGGGCTATGTTACCGGTATTTGGAGGTATTTTCGGTTCATATAATACTATATTGATATAATTTTCCGGATAATAACTTTCAGGCATTTTATTACAGAGTTCCATAACACTTCTCCATTCCGATTGCTTTTTTTCTTCTCCTTTACAGGCAGGTACCATTTCCTCATAAAAATATTCTTTATCTTCGGCCATATCACCTGACTCTTCTGCAGAAACCTCTATTTTTTCGCAGGAACATTTTTCACATGTTTCGACATATTGTTTCTGCTGTTTTTTTGCAAGTTTTTCCAGGGTTTTTTCCGCAGTCCGTCTGATACCCGGATTTTCGTCGTGAAGTAAAAGAGATACTTTTTCCATTATCAGAATATCTGGCGGGAAATCCCTGAGAACTCCTGCAGCTGTTCTTCTTACAGAACTATTTTCATCTTTAAGATAGTTTACTATAATGTCTGCTCCCGTGCAAAGTTTTCCCAGTAATTTTAAAGCACTTGCTCTTACCTGTGGGTCTTTACTCTTCAGGGCAGATAAAATCACAGGTTTTGTTTCTTCTCCGAGAGACATAATAAATGTTTCAACAGAATCCTTTATGATGGAATAACTATCACCGAGGCCTTTAACAAGCACTTCTATACCCGTATTTCCAAGAGATACAAGACTCTTATAATCTCTTATGGCAAAATAATAATCTGCTTTTAAACATGTATCGTCAGTACGCCAGCCCATATTATGAAGTGCCATAGCGGCAGAAAAACGGACATAATTATGTTTATCCTTCAGGGCCGGTAAAATAACGGAAGAACCTTCTATCCCCATATTCCCTGCTGCTCTTACAGCAAGCTTTCTGAGATAGCTCCTTTTATGGCCTGTAAAATCTTTCAGTCCTTCCAGTGCTCTCGTATCTGCAATTTTTCCCAGTGCTTTTATTACTTCGGCACATACGGCCCAGTCTTCGTCATAAAGAGTCTTTAAAAGGGCAGGCACAGCTTCTCTGGCTCCGAGATTTCCGAGAGATCTTGCAGAGAGGAACCTTACCTGCGGTCTGTCACTTTCAAGGGAAGAAATAAAAACAGAAAAACTCTTTTTATCGGCCATAGAAGACAGAGCTTCAATTATGGAATATTCAAATTCCTCTTTTCTTCTTCCGTATAACTCTACGAGAAAAGGCACGGCAACAGGATTCTTTATAGAACCCAGTGCTTTTACCGCAAGTCTCTTAATCTCCAGATTTTTATCATTTTTTATAATATTCATAAGAGGTTCTACAGAAGTACTGCTGGAAAGACATGCAAGGGATTTTACGGCAGCCAGACGCAATTCCGGCTCATTTTCTTTCAGTTTCCGGCATATTGTATCTACAGCTCTTTCATCTCCGATTTTCCCCAGCGCTTCAACCACTTTTATATGCAGTTCCAGATCGTCTTCTTTGAGAAGTTGCATAAGATGGGAAAAAGCTCTTCTGTCGCCTATTTTACCCAGGGCTTCGGCAGCTCTTATATTAACTTTCAGATTATTGAATTTCAACACTTCTATAAGTGGAACAACTGCTCTTTCATCTCTTATAATTCCCAGGGCATGGGCTGATTTACAGGCAAGATCCCAGTTTTTAGGAATATAATTCAGATGTTCTATAAAAAGATGAAATGCTTCTTCACCCAGTTTAATCAATTCACCGAAGTTACCTCTTGCAAAATAATATCTCAGTTTTTCTTCAAAACTCAAAGGTTTCCAATCAAAACCTGTGAGCACTTCTGCAGCCATAGTGTAAACCTTCCTCTCAGGATCACTTAAAGCTCTTACAAGTTCTCCTGTGACAGATATGTCCCGAAGCTGCCCGATAGACCAGATGGCATCACATCTGACATACCAGTCAGAATCACTCATGGCTTCAATAAAAACAGACATTGAAGAATCTTTAAAATATTTTATCAATAAATCTGCGGCCCTGTGCCTTACTGCAAGGTTTCTGTGCCTCAAAGCAGATTTTAATAATTCCATGTTTTCGCCTGTAAAATCCAGAGACATAAATTCATGAGGGATAATATTTTGTGTATTCATAAATAATTCAGTCCTTGTTTCGTAATGCGTGATGCGTGATGCGTGATGCGTATCTAATCTCAGGGCGTTTAATTAAACGCCCCTACTCACGGCTCACGACTCACAACTCACCATTCACTTTTCACTCTTCCCATATAAAAATCACCCGTTATTGATACTTTCCAGAATTAATTTCACTGCTCTGTCTGCAGCTCCGGGAGAATACAATGTTTTCAATTCTTCCGACATAAGGTTAAGTTTTTCACTGTCTTTTAACAAATGAAGAGCTTTTGCTGTTACCTTTTCAGGGGTGATGACTTCAGTCATTTCGGGAACAATCTCCCTTCCTGAAAGAATATTCGGTAAAGCAGTAAAACCGAATTTTTTCACAAGTTGTAATATCAATCTACCCTTCAGATAAGAACCGAAAGGTATTAAATCCAGTAGCCCGATAAAACCACAGTAAGGTATTAAATCGGGTCTGTTCATAGGAGTTATTACTATCATAGGCTTTCCGAGAACTGCTGCCTCTGAAGATTTTGTTCCCGGAATGGTAATGACAAAGTCCGATTTTGCTATGGCTCCCGTACCTCCATGATATAAGAGGACTTTCACACCGGAAAAAGTCTCAAGATAATTACCTTCTGTATGAAATTTCGCATCACTTCCGGTAAAACCTTTTGCAACAGGAGAAGATAAAATATTTAGAAAAACATCCATTGAAATAAATGGAGAAAGGGAAATAACGAAAGAAGCAGAAGGTAATTCCATGGAAATAAGTTCTGCAGTCTTCATAAAAAATTTCAAAAGACACTTCAACTCATGAGAGCGGCTTCCTGGCATAAAGCAGATAACAGGATGCCTATCCATAATGTATTCAGATTCTTTCTCATCTTTCAGTTCATCCAGAACCGCATCTGCTACAAATTCTCCTATAACTTCAATTTTTTCTTCTGCTATGGCATGTCGTAACATAATATCTTTAAATTTTTTCTGCGGCACCAGATATTTAATAAAATAAAAATCCCATGTTCTGTTAGCCCATTTATAAGCAATAGCTTTTATATTAAATCGCCGGGCCATAAGAGCGGAGTGAAACAGATCTCCTCCCAGATGCACTATAATATGAGGAGGAAATTTTTCAAAAACATTTAACTTTTTATATAAAAACATAAAATATAAATATTCGTTGCCTGTAACAACACCGTCTATAAAAGACATTTCAGAGGCAACTCTTTTTTCCTGACCGCTGGAAAAAACACATGGGAGAAGTACAAGTATAATATTATTAACGGTTTCTTTAAGTCTTCTTGCCAGAGGACGGGCCCACCCGTAAAGTTCACCGGGGCTGTTGGCAGTAATAATTATATTCATAAATTACGTGACGCGTGACGCGTTATGACTCATTCACTAATTTTAAATTGTTATGAAACTAATATACTGAGGTGAGCATACATAATACATATACGCTCTCGTGACGCGTAACGCGTGACGGGAGGAAAAATTTTATTACATGCTTATGCTCAGGTCAGCAGGTTATAATTTCTATAATCAATACTCTATTCCTTCCGTAAAAAAGCAAGAGAGGATTTTTTTATATTATGAAGAAATTTCAATATAGTAAGTAATGTGATTAGAACAGGAGTGTTATTAAAGAAACCAATCACTACTTACTACTCACCCAATTACAGAAAGGAATTTTTTATGAAAAAACTGACTTATTTTTTACTTACGGCAATAATGCTGATAACCTTCACATCTGACGCATTCTCTGCAAGAACAAATGCAGACAAATTTATTAAAGACCTTGGAAGCAGCGATGTAGAAAAAATCAAAATAGCACAGGAACAGTTAATTTTACTCGGTAAGGACGGAATACCTGATTTACTCAAAGCTCTTGAGAATGAAAATACTCAGATAAGAGGCTATGTTGCCGTAACACTCGGTATGATGAAGGCAAAAGATGCAGTGGATCAACTTATCCTATCGCTGAAAGACTCTTCTTCAAGCGTAAGGGTAAGTGCCATATGGGCCCTCGGGGAAATAAGAGATGACAGAGCAATAAAGCCGGTAGAAGATATTTATAAAAATTCTTCAGGCCTCGAAAAATTATCATCTGCAGTATCACTCATACATCTGGGACAGCCTGAAAAAATTACTGTATTAATAGAATTTCTTATGAATGAAAACGGATATGTAAGAAGGACTGCTGCAAATGCCCTGGGAGAACTCAGAGGCGAACCTCAGGGAGATTATGACGGCGTAAAGAAACTTGTAGATACAATGGTTAAACCGGGAACAGGAGAAGAAGACATTAAAACTGCAGGAAAAATGCTTCTGGAGAAAAAACTCCGCGCTCTCTATCCTCTCATAGAACTCCTGAATGACAGCAATGAAGAGAAGAGAGCCGTAGCTGCTTTATATCTCGGCCAGTTGGATAATGAAATATCCATCATACCTATCGGTATAACATTAAAAAGAGATATTTCTCCTTATGTAAGGTCCGGTGCAGCTCAGGCCTTGAAAAAGATTAACGATGCCAGGGCTCTGCCCTATTTAAAAGACGCCCTGAAAAAAGAAACTGACGGGAAAGCAAAAGCGGCTATTGAAGATGCAATAAAGAAGATTAAAAAATAATGGTTTGTAACGCGTTACGGGTGAGCGTGACGCGTTACAAATCAAGTCCCCTGCGAAAAGCCTGAAGGTTCTTTTCTATAACACCGGGACTTCCTGTTTTACTTATAGCTCTCTCTACAGAATCTACTGTAAACCCTTCTTCTGCAGCGATAAAGCGTCCGAGAAGGATCAGATTGGCAGAAGGGGGAGACTGAAGTTCCGTAGCTATAGATGTGGCATTAATTATTACAGACCGTACATTACGTTTTTCAAGTATCTCTTTAAATGGTTCAACAGGGAATTTCTCACCTGCCGTATCAACATAAATACATCCTCCATGTCTGATAAAAGAAAGATTGCGATAGGCTTCACTTTCTTCCAGAGCAAAAATCACACTGGCTCTCCCCTCTCTTACCAGAGGGCCGGAAAAATTGCCTATTCTGAGATGTGATACAACACTTCCTCCTCTCTGGCTCATACCATGTACTTCGGAGCCGATGAAAGGAAGATTGTTTTCTCTGGCCATAGAGGCAAGAACTTTTGTTAAAAAAAGCACGCCCTGGCCTCCCAGGCCTGTAATTATAAATTCATGTTCCATAGAAATCTCCTTTTTCAGTTACCAGTGACCAGTTATCAGTTATCAGATTTAATACTATGTAATATTATTGCTCACTGGTCACTGCTCACTGCTCACTGTAATCACTGGTCACTGCTCACTGTAATCACTGGTCACTGCTCACTGTAATCACTGGTCACTGCTCACTGGTCACTGGTCACTGCTCACTGTTCCGATCGCTCCGAAGGGACATACATTCATATCTGCACAGACACCGCAATCTATACAGATTTTTCTGTTTATGTCGACTCTGCCTTCATTGAATACAAGGGCGGGACATTCGAAGGATCTGATACAGTATTTGCATCCGGTGCAGGCATCATTTATATAAACATTTTTCCCTGACGGTTTTCTCTTCTTTTTAGTATGGAGAATACACAGGTGTTTTCCTATTATAACAGCAATTCCTCCGTTTTCTTTCATGGTATATTCTCCGGCCTCTTTAAGGGCGGGAATAAAACTCGAAAGTTCATAGGGATCCAGTTCCTTTATATATGTTACGCCACATCCCTTTACGAGATCAATCAGGGAAACTTTATTCCCTGCTGTTCCGTCAGGAAGTTCTCCTGTACCGGCAGTGGGCTGCATACCTGTCATGGCAGTTATACTGTTATCCAGTATGACAAGAATAAACCTTGCCTTATTGTAAACACCGTTCAACAGACCGGATGTTCCTGAATGATAAAAAGTAGAATCTCCTACAGTGGCAATAACAGGTTTTTTAATCCCATCCTGATGATAGGCCTGATAGAAGCCGGTTGCCATAGTGATTGATGCTCCCATATCCAGTACAGTATCTACGGCACCAAGGTTTATGCCCAGAGTATAACAGCCAATATCACCGGTATATATAGCTTCAGGGAAAGCTTTCTTTATGGCAAAAAAGGCTGCTCTGTGGCCACAGCCGGGGCAGAGAGTCGGTATATGAACCGGTAATTTCATAGATTCCATAGAAGATTTAATTGAAGCAATGAATTCTCTATCATCTCCATGTTCATTGTTCAGGACAGATTTTATAGAAGCATATATGATCTCCGGTGTGAGTTCCCCTTCTCCCGGTATATGACCTGTAGAACGACCTAGAATTTTTTCCCCGGTATTTATCTGCATCTCTATAACAGGCTCTGCATCTTCTATTATAAGAACTTTATTACATCGGGCACAGAAATCTGAAACAGGTTTTTCAGGGAACGGATAGGGTACACAGAGCTTAAGTACAGGTATAACATTGTCCAGAGACAGTTCATTTAAAATATCTTTTAATATGGAATAAGAAACTCCTGAAGATATTATACCGAGTTCAAAAGAATCTCCTTCCATACTCACGGAAGTTAAATCTTTATCCTGTGAAATTTCTTCGGAGATATGTAAGAGCTTTTCATTCAAGTCCCTGTGGAGTTTATATCTGTACACAGGAGTGGCAGCCCATCTGGAAGGATCTTTTTTGAAAAAAGCTTTTCTTTCAACATGATTTACAGAGCCGGTTTTAACCCCGGCCAGGGCATGACATACCCTTGTAGTGGAACGGACTATAACAGGTATTTCATATTTTTCCGACACAGCGAAAGCTTTTTCTATCACATCATGTGCTTCCTGCGGGTCTGAAGGGTCAAAAACAGGTACATGGGCAAACATGGCAAAAAATCGGCTGTCCTGCTCTGTCTGAGACGAATGAGGCCCCGGGTCGTCACAGGACACTATAATCATACCACCTTTAACACCTGTATAGGCAGAACTCATAAGAGAGTCAGAAGCCACATTGAGTCCTACCTGCTTCATAATCACACATGAGCGTTTCCCTGTAAGACTTGCCGCATAGGCATTATCAAAAGCAACCTTTTCATTTACAGACCATTCTATATAAGTCTTTAAGCCGAGAGTTTTTTTATATCTTACCACTTCGGGAAGTATTTCGGAACTCGGTGTGCCGGGATAAGAATAAACCATATGACAGCCATTTTCTATAAGGCCTCTTGCTATTGCTCCGTTTCCCAGTAAAATTTCCTGTTCTGACATATGCTAAAACACATCGGATCCGCCTGTATCAGGCATGAGGAATCCGTCTCTTTCTTCATATCTTTCATAAGAAATTACGTCGCCGGTTTTCTTATCGATTCTGGCCTCTTCAATATCCCTGTAACATGGAAATTCCTGGTACATATCATCTTTTCTGTAACTCAATATTCCTTCTTCTTTATTATCTTTATAACTATAATTTACACCCACTCCGTCAGGCTTATCATAGTTAACGGTTATAAACATGTCGTCAGTATGTTTTGTTGCAGGATCAAACTGCACTTTCCCCGTATATTTTTTCATTTTTTCCGTTCCGCCCAGATCGGAAAAATTCAATTCCACAACACCTCTTGCACTGTTTAAATCTACCTTATCGTCAATATCAAAAGGCTGGATTTTTTCACTTACTCCCTGAAATTCTGCAACAAGTTTTTTCGCTGCCTGAAAATTTGTATTGACTCCTGTTTTCCCTATATCCATTTTAACATCTCCTTAATTTTATACTTGATGTGCTATATTATAGCAAATCATATCACATATTACAAAAAAATTTAGAGGAACAAATCATAATTTTTCGTTGTAACCGGACGGTCATGGCCGCCAGTAAAAATTCATTTACTGAGGTAAGCATAAATAATACATATATGCTCTCGTGACGCGTGACGCGTAACGCGTGACGGGAGGAAGACACTTATTAAATGCTTATGCTCGGGTCAGTAAATTTCCGGCATATCTCTTCTGCCATGAAAGTAGTGGATTTGCCCTGAATATGCTCCAAAATTACAACTTTCCCTCCATATTGCTCGACAAGAGGCATCTCGGGTAAATCCTCTTTGTTATAATCTCCGCCTTTTACATGAAAAGCAGGTTTCAGATTCTCGATCAGGTTATAAGGTCGGAGGTCGGAAAATATAAGAATATAATCTACAAATACCAGAGCAGAAAGAACTTCTGCTCTTTCCATCTCTGTAACAAAAGGTCTTCCCTCTCCCTTCAGATTACGGACTGACTCATCACTGTTCAGACCTATAACAAGAAAATCTCCCATACACCGGGCTTTTTCCAGATATCTCAAATGACCTACATGAATAAGATCAAAACAACCATTGGTAAATACAAGTTTTTCTCCTCTGCTTTTTCTGCCCTGAACAACTGGAAGTAAATCAGAGAGAGAAAAAAGCTTATTTTTTAAAATAGAAAGCATATGTTTTAGTGAAGAGTTGTAAAAAAATAACCATATCATATTTACAATCGTGACGCGTAACGCGTGACGCGAGGACAACAGCCATAATTTGCCAGAGTTATTTTCTTACAGTCACCGGGTAGTGAGTAGTTTTATAGAACTAACTTCACTCACTACTATTGCTCCTCAATCCTTTCTTCTTCAGAAGATTCTTCATTTCCGTAATATTTATATTTATGAGCTTTCAGAAGACCGCTCTTTGTCCTTCTTACCGGGTATGACGCTTCATCAGGATCACGAATGACCTGCTTCTGTTCCATTCTCCAGTTTCTTCCGCCAAGTATCTGTATCGTATCATTATAAAAAGAATCATATTCAGGCTCATGTTCTCTGCCTGAAAAACCTTCTGTATGAGTTATAAAATTCTGCGATTCAGAAGATGATTTTGAATAATTTTGTATAATATATTCTTTTTCTATATTATGTTTTGTTCCCCCCGGTTTTACAGCGACGGGAGAGATATTTCTGGGACTATCCGATCTCTGGTTCTTTACAAAAGAAGGTGGTCTTTTTCTTTTCTCTTCTTCTCTCCCGGGAGAACTGAAAGAAGGACTTTCTTTTCTTAAAATCGGTGAAACATTCTGAATTGTTTCATGTTGTTCATAAGGTGAAGAGACTTCATTTTCTTCATCATCCAGCATGGCTTCTTCTTCAGGTGCATCAAATTCTATATATAAAGAATCACCTGATTCATCTACGGAAGACCTGTTTCTCCTCCCTTCGGGTACATAATCACCTGACGAATAATCATCTCCCTGTTCCGGGGGATGAGAGTTTCTCATAGTGTCACGCAATGGGGCAGGGGATTTTCTGCCACCTGAATAATTCCTGGAAAAAGAAGGAGCCCGTTCTATCCTGCGATTTTCCGGAACTTCACGACGGGAAGCAGGCTCATATTCATTAAATCTCATATCATAAGGTAAAGATCCTGCTCTGTCCGGGATGCCGGGAGGATTTACAGTATCTCTCGCCGGTGACTGTAAATATTCATTTCCTCTTTGAGGAATATTTGCCTCACTTCTTGGAGAAACACGAAGACCTCTTTTTTTAGGTGCTGATTGAACCATTTTATTAGCTGCTTTTGCTCTGATGCCTTTAAAAAGAGAAGAACTTCCTCTCTCTTCAGGTGCCGGCGCAGGCATTTCAGGAGCATCATAATTTCTGTTACGTGAAAATGATCTTACATCACCGGCAGTTCCTTCTGTATAAAATGTTTCGGGAGGTGGTTCTTCCGGCCTTTCATGCCTGCGGACGGCATTAAATAATATATCGTCATCTTCCGGCTGAGGCATAAAATCACCGTATTGATTTTCATCATCTTCCATATCGGCTTCCGTAGGAGGTAACTGTTCCCTGGCACTTCTTATCAAAGCAAGCCTCCTGTGATATTTTTCTCTCAATTTATCTGTAGGTGAAATACTTTCCGCAAGCTGTCTCGGTTTATAAGCATAATATCCGGAACTTTTTGCAACAGACTTACCTTTCCAGTAAAAAAAAGCTATATTTTTATAGGTTTCCCTCAGAGGATCAATCTCCATTACAGGATCCAGTATAAGAGCTACATTGGCAGTTTCACGATAAAATGTTTCATGTATTAACTCATCATTTTCAGAAAAGAATATGCCATTACCGGGATGGGTATGGTACCAGCCAATTACAATCTGATTTGGATAGGTTTTAATAGAGACCTGTTCCATGTCTGCAATTACTCTGTTTACGACACGAAGACTCATTTCTTCATTAAAAGAAGAGGCAGAAGGAAAAGCATTGTGTATTTCCACATAATTTTCATTTTTATCAGGGTCTCTGTAAAGTCCTCCCAGGAGAATACCTCCCACACCCTGCGGCATACCTTCTTTGGCATGTTTCCATATTGTTTTCAGAGCATGTTCAATAATAAATATTTTATATTCATATTCATCCGGTTCATCTCCCCTGAGTTCACAGAAAAAATCAGGAGAGTCGAGAAGCATTTCCTTTGACTTCACTATGAGATCTTTTGAACGATCTCTGGAATAATCAGTAGAGGTGCTGTATTTTTTTTCAGATCTGGAGACTGTTTCGATGTTACCGGATATCTCTTTTTTAGCTTTTCTAAAACCTAACATATATTACCCCTGTATGTTCGTGACGCGTGACGCGTGACGCGTGACGCGAGGATTCAGTTGACTATAAAATTATAAATGAAATATCGGATTTTGGCAAGTGAATTAAAAGTGAAAAGTGAAAAGTGAAAAGTGAAGAGATACCTTACCCGTCACGCGTTACGCGTTACGATTATAGTGAGTCGTGAGAAGGTACGAGCCTCTGTGGCCGGTACCGGTGAAATCACACATGACGAACCACCCGTCACGCGTCACGCGTTACGCGTCACGTTACCAATCACCGTTCACCGTCTTCAGGTAAAAATATCTCAGAAAGTTTCAAATTTTTTATAATACTATTCCTTACCTTTACATATTCTTCTTCATCATACTGACAGTTAAAAGGATCGAGAAAGAGGCGAAAAATCTCTCTGTCAGTTCTTTTCCTATGTGATTGAACAAAATCTCTTTTTTCAAATAAATAATCCAGATCTTCCATTAAATCTTCAAGAGCGATAAAAGGGCCCATGGAAGGTCTGGAGGTAAGAACATAATGTTTTGTAACAATCCTTTCCAGCCAGTAAGGAAGAATATTATATTTTTTCCTTAATATATATGAAAAACCTTCATGTTTTATATTCAGAATAAAATCTTTAATAATGTCATAAAACCCGGGACCTTTCTTTTGTATAAAATCTTTACCTGCAATCCAGTCGCTTCTGTCCAGTTTCGAATGGATAAGCATCTTTTTTATCCTCAAAGCTATTACTGCAGGAAGCAGTTTTGCCAGTTATTTATCTTCATAATTTTTTATCATACTGTAAAAACAATTTCTTTCACCTAGAAAAATCTTCTGTTCCAGTGAAAATATGGCACTCCCTGTTTTTTGATGATGATGATAAACAATGGAATCCGGTACCAGTATAACCCTGTAACCCGTAATCCATAAACGCCAGCCCAGGTCAACATCTTCAAAATAAGCAAAATATTTCGGGTCAAAACCTCCCAGTTTAAGAAAAATATCTCTTTTTATTAACATAGCTCCGCCACAGGCAAATAACACGGGAGGATATGGTTCTTCAGAGACAGGTAAAGAAGAGACTTCAAAGCCGCGGCCGTCAAAAGCCATGCCCCCTCCTCCGAACTGAACCTTTTCTCCATGCCAGTTTAAAATTTTAGAGCCCACACATATAACATCATCAGGAGAATTTTTTATAGCCTCAATCAATTTCAAAAGCCAGTCAGGCCTTACTCTCATATCATTATTTAAAAAAGCCAGATATTCTCCTTTCGCCATAGATGCAGCCATATTATTCGGTTCTGCAAAACCAAGATTTTTTTTATTCTCTATTATTTTAACGTCACGAAAATGTTCTCTCATAAACAGAACAGATCTGTCTGTAGAACCATTATCTACCATAATAAGTTCAACGGAATCCGAAGGACAGACCAAATTTTTTAAGGATGTAAAGCAATCATCAAGTAAAGAAACACCATTGTAATTGATTACTATTACTGATACCAGAGGATGATCACACAAAATTACGTCCTC
>JBEHWO010000038.1:0-28276 GCA_040217695.1 Vulcanimicrobiota bacterium
TTACAATCATTATTAAAATAATAAATAGAAACGAAATTAGAAACCACAGGATTTTCTTGAAGAAAAGCATCAACATTTTCCTTAAGACAGGTAAAGGTTCTCTTATCTTCCTCTACCAAAAACATATGTATATTCAAACTACTTTTAAATTCAACAGAATTATCGGTTAATTTATTTCTCAGTTGATCCAAAAAAATAAGAGGAGAACCATAGCAATTTTCTCCTTTATAATTATGGATACCTCTACCGGAATATAAATCTATATAATACCAGGTATTACTGACCCAGTTCTGGTTATTCCATATTTTTAACCATACATCAAAGTATTTTTTAAATATTTCTAACTTTGTCCTTGTATGAGGTTTATTATCAAGACTCCATTCTGCTTCAAACATTATTAATGCCTCCAGTAGCTCTATTTACAAATCTAATTTTTTCATAATCCTTATCAAACGAATAAACTTCATAAATACCATTTTGTCTGGCAAAACAGACATTATAACAATCAGCATAATCTACCCTCAGAGATTTATATAAAATCAGCGTTTCCTGTAACACTTCCCGATTTTCAAAATCCAAATTATCTGTATTAAAAAGAGGTTTTAAAATATTACAGATCTCTTCCCTGGTAAATTTATATATAGACTCAAGAACCCATACTAACTCGGCAAAAGTAATTGAAGTTATATAAAACTTGTATTTCCCGGCTACCATATCTTTAAAAAGCTCAGTAGCTCTTTTCGATTGAACCGGATCATCCTGTATAATATGCTTCAGGATTATATTTGTATCTAAAATACCTTTATTCATGAGTTTTTTCCAGTCTCTTCTCTCTCCATTTTTTTACATTTTCTCTCATATCTTTAAAATCATGGTAATCTACCTCTTTTTTCTCAGGTAATTTTATATCCAGAATATTTCCTGAAACCCTTTCAAGTATAATCTGATCACCATTTATAGCAAAAATAATCTTATCATTTTTCTTTATATTCAAAGCATTTCTTATTGTCTTGGGTATAGTTATCTGATATTTCTCTGTTACAGTAGAATAAGCCATATACAAAACCTGCCTTCAAAACAAATTTTATACTACTATTATATATTTTATCCTACAAAAAGTCAAAATGTAATAAATTATTACATTATTTTAAAATCTCTGTTATGAATTTTTTAACAAATTATTTTCAAAGCCTTTTAAAAGGCCAGTCCTGCGAATACGATTCGGAATTCTTGTTATCCTTAATATCAAAATCAGTACAATAGCTCCGAAATTAGTGCCTGAAACAACCCGGAATAGCAAATCATGCAATACAAATAAGCTGTATAGAAACGTGATACCTGATGTTACTGTCCAGATTATGTAGGAAGTAGTATTGGCGCTTGGTTTCTCATGCCAGTAAAGGTCTTTTATCGTAGGGATATATGCTATCAGAGCAACAATTCCCACACAGGCATAAGCAATTTTAAGAATTTTTGTCAGAAGTTCCATATAAAAACCTGCGAAAAAACAAATTTATAACATTATTCAATTACACATGAATAAGATAACATTACAAAGACGCTTATTCAAGTCTACCTGAATAAGAAATTTTTATTGTGTATAAAAAGAAAGAATGATATAATAAAATTAATAGGGGGAGATAAAGATGTCAGTTATTGAATTCGAAGCGAATATAGAAAATGGAATAATAAAAATACCGGAGAAATTTGTTGATGAAATAGGTAACAATGTTACAGTAATCATCAAGAACAATAAAGACAGCGCTATTACTCCTGAAGAATCTGCACAAAGTCAAAGGAAAAAATTTAGAGAATTACCAGAATCCATGTTAAATCCTGTAAAGGCAGGTAATTTCAAAATTTTTACAAGGGAAGAACTTCATGAAAGATAACATATTTATAGATACAAATATTTTTATCTATGCTTTTCTATCAGATGATAAAGTAAAACATGAAAAAGCCATCAAATTACTGACTTCTAAAAAAGATTCAGACATATCAATCAGTGTTCAGGTTATAAATGAAATTTACTCTTCTCTATTAAAGAATAAAATTAATACTGATTTGATTGAACGTTATATCTTTGAAATTAATCAGCAGATAAATATATCGCCTATCAGTTTTGAAACAATAAAAGAATGTATTTTACTTAAAAGAAAATATAAGTATTCATACTGGGACAGTTTAATATTGGCATCTGCATTGGAAAATAAATGCTCTGTTTTATATACTGAAGATATGCAGTCAAATCAAATCATAGAAAAATTCCTTATAATTACAAATCCCTTTTCTTAAGCTGCTATTAAATAGTTAATTTCTTTTATCATTTCTTCAAACCTTCCGCCAAATACTTTCCTTGCCTTTCCGAGTCCACCCTGTCTTTCAAAAAGAGGAATTATATTAAAATCCTCAATATCTATGGTTAGATTCTCTATGAGATGATCCCTTATAAAGCCTATCCATTTAAGCTGTGTTTCATCAAAACTGTGTTTTTCCATTAGTTTCAAAACAGCCCTTTCAACCCTCTCTTCAGCAGTTAAAATATCTTCCTGAGACTCTGCAGCATGTTTTACCATAGAAATAATATCTGCAAGGGCTTTATTGTAAACTACTTTATGGGCTTTCTGAAGTTCCTTTTCAGGGAAACGATTTATAGACAATTTATCTCTCAACTGATTTAACACATCAGTTCTCCACTCTTTCGGCCTTGAAAGTAAAATCTTCAGAGCTTCTATTTCGTCTTCATGGTTTCTTACAAATCGCGAAAATTCTTCAAGATAATCTGCGGGCTTCAAATATTTATCTCCTACCCTGAAAAGAATTGCGGAAGAGACTTCATCTCTCACTTCATGGCCTACAAGGAAAGTTTTATTCATTCTGTTATATACACATAAAAGATGCTGAAAGTTTTTATCTCTCAGGATTTTCATGGTATTTAAAAAATTATCTTTAATCTTTTTCGGAAGTTCCGATGCAAATTTACTTAAATCTCCGTCACGTATATAAGAAGCAAGCTGTTCTATTGTCTCTCCCGGCAGCTCCTTGCTTATTCTGTGAAGCCTTTTTACAAGTACTTTCGTATAATAATCTCTGTCATTATTCTGATAAATATGTTCAATAACAGCCTCAAGAGACAGAATTTCTTTTTGCGGAGGTTCTATGGTAAATTCATTCGTATTTCTGAAATATTCTATGAGAGAGCCGTTAAAGCAGTCAAAGATAGTAAAATGGGTCTTATTTATTTCAGGACAGAGCCTTGTTCCCCTTCCTAACATCTGAACCCAGAGGATTCTCGATTTCACGGGCCGTAAGAATACGATAAATTCAATAAACGGAATATCCACTCCCGTAGACAACATATCGACTGTAACTGCCACTTTCGGTTCGGGTCTGTTGCGGAATTCCCTTATTCTCTGGAGCGGCCTGTCTACCGTGGGACTTCCTGTTATCTTCTGAACAAAATCGTCTCCTCTGTTAAAAATCTCCCGGCAAAGACTGACAATTCTGTCGGCATGGGAAATATGAGGCAGATCATTTACGGCAAAAATCAAAATCTTCGGGAAATGTCCTCTTTCTTCTTCATGTTTTAAGGCATATTTAAAAATTTCTTCTATTATTTTTCTGTTGCATTCGGGAACAGTAATATCTTTTTCAATGTCTTCCGACAAAAAATCTCTTTCATCTTCCAGTTCGTCATATATCTGAGTTCCTGTTTCCCTGTCTATCTTTATAACAGCTTCTCCTTCTTTTAAAAATGCACCTTTCATTCTTACGTCAGATTTTATGCTGACTGCTTCGTAATCTACAAGGAAACCGTCGTTTATAGCCTGTTCCACAGTATAGCGGTATATTACTTCATTGAACATTGTAAGGGAATGAGGTGCAGGTGTGGCGGTAAGTCCTATTTTTACCGCATCGAAATATTCTATGACATTTCTCCATACGCCGGACTCTTTAGATGTATATCCTCTGTGACATTCGTCCGCTATGATTACATCAAAGGCATGAACAGGAATATCCAGCTTATCTCCGTCCTGGTCGTTCTCTCTGTCTCCGCCAGAAAAATCGAGGCAATTTCTTCCGAAAAGATTTATCGCCATTCTCTGTATTGTGGAAACATAGACAAAGGTGTGGCTTATTCCGGGAGAAATCAGATAGGAAGCAGGTAAAACATTCGGGTTGAAAGGTTCTGTTTCGTCAAAATCTTCCCTTTGAAATTTCTGGCTGTAAATCTCATATTCACCGGTAAATTTATTGCCTCCCGGTGTATTAAAAGAAATAAAATTTCTTACTGCCTGTGCTGCAAGAGATTTTCTGTCTACGAGAAATAAAATTCTTTTTGCCACGCCGGATTTAAGCAAACGGTAAATCTGTGCAACAACAGTAAAGGTTTTGCCTGTTCCTGTTGCCATTCCCAGGAGCATTGCTCTTTTCCTGCCGGTAATGGCTTCTTCTATTTTATTTATAGCTTCTTTCTGATAATACCTTAATCCTTCGATATTGACAGGATTAAGTTTAAACCACCCATAATTTCTCTCAAGGGAAAAAAATTCTGCCAGTGCATCAGATGTATGAAAACCGGAGATCTTTCTTGATACAAACCTTTCATCCCGCACATCGGCAAAATGAATGACTTCTCCGTTTGTGGAATAAAGGAAAGGAACGCGATAACTGTTCCATCTGCCCGATCCGTCAAAGGCGCCTCTTGAATATCTCTTGGCCTGTTCCAGCACATTTTGAGGTGAAGTGGAAACCTTTTTCGCTTCTATTATGCCGAGCAATTTGCCCTTTACAAAAAGGGCATAATCTGCCGGCCCATTTGCGGTAGGATATTCTTCCACTGCATGGCCGGTAAGAGACTCCTTCTGAAGTTTATCGGAATATTTCACGATACCCCATCGAAGCTCTTCAAGTTTTTTATCTATTCTATTTTTTCTTGTCTGCCACTCATATTCTCCCATATAACTCATTCAGCACCCTTGCTGCTTCGAGGCGGACTCTTTTATCTTTATCTTCAAGCCCTCTGTCCAGAAAGGTAAATACACTGTCTTTATTCAGCCTGTTAAGATTTGAGCCTATCAGTTTAATAGCTTCTATTCTTACGGAACCGTCGGAATCATTCAGAAGTTTTTCTATATATGTACCTACATCCCTGTCTTTAATCTTAAGGGCTAACTTTTCAGGTAATTTTACAGTGCCTCCTACAGTAATACTGCCGGTTATTTCATTTCTGGACAGTACAGCAAGGGAAGGATAAAACTTTTCGGTAAGTCTCTTCACGTAAAGTCTCATTGAAGGACTGCAGATAACTACAGGCGCTATACCCTTTTTTACAAAATCTTTTATTGCTTCGCCGAAAGCTGTAAGAATGTTCTTTTCTGCGGAAGGATCTAAAAAGAGGTAAGAACTGTATTCATCTTTTCTGACAGATTCAATGATAATCTTCTCAAGGTCAGGTTCTATGGTCATAACCGTTATTATACCGTTAGAATCCCTGTATTCACTGCATATATAGGTGCTTAAATTTCTCCTCACATATTCTGTCAGCCTGTCAGTATCTTTTGTAATTTTCGCATAATTACCGAGTGTTTCAAGTATTGTAACAATATCTCTTATAGATATTTTTTCTCTGAGTAAATTCACGAGAACCTCTCTTATTTCTCCGAGGGTAAATAGAGAAGGATAAATTTCCTTTATCAGTGCAGGACGGGATTTTTTTACAGATTCCAGGAGTTCTTTTACATACTGTCTGTCAATAAACTCATAGGCGTAGGCATGAAGTACATCTTTAATCTTTGTTGCCATAACACTGATAGCATCGAAAATAATACAGCCCAGATCCTCTGCTTTTTCCTGTTGATCCTGTGTAATCCACAGAGACACACCATAGGTATTATCAATATATCTAATGCCTTTGAGGAGATTCAAAGAATCCGGCGGACCTACGGCAAGTGAGCTATTAAGGACAAGTTCTCCTGTTGTAATTTCTGCATCTTTAATTTTAATTACATACATATCAGGTTCCAGATTCAGATTATCTGTAAAATATATATCAGGTATTACAACACCGAGGTCCATGGCAACCTGTTTTTTTATAAAACCTGTATGTTCCATAAATTTATTCCCATATTTTGTAGCCTGATTGGGGTCCACAAGGGCAAGGAGGTCATGACCCAGTTCTATAGATATACTTTTAACTGCCATGAGATTGAATATCTGTTCCATGTCTTTTCTTAAAAATTCAGTAGCAGGCATGGCAGGAGCACTTTTAGTCTCAGGTTTTTCTTCTTTTGTTCCCGGATATTTTTTTCTTATTTCGGTAAGGTCTGCCAGAATGGTTTCTTTATCAAAAGTGCCGGGGAAATATTGAAAGGAATTAATAAGCCAGAGAGTTTTATCCAGAAATTTATCAAGATCTTCTTTCAGATTAAGCTCACCCATAAGAATACAGAGTCTGTAACAGAGAACCGGTTCCAGAAATCTGATGAAATTCCTGGCTCTTTCAATCATTTCTCTGGTCTTATAAAGTTCTCCCAGATCTTTATAACAGAGAGCCATGAACGCATAGGTTTCACCTTTAAATTCTTCTACTGCATTACTTTTTTTAAATTCCTCTATGGCCCGGTCAAAAAAGCCCCGGCAGTAATAGCATAACCCCATATATAAATGAATAATGCCCATGTTTTCAGGAGTTGATGCAAGTTCATAGAGACATTCTTCAACTTTTTTATAATCGCCGAGTCTTGTATAAAATTCAGAAAGGAGGAAATTAAAACCTGACAGAGAGCGGTCTTCAGATAATAATTTTCTTACTGTATCATAATCTTTTTCTTCCAGTAAACAATCTATATAAAGTTTATAAGCAAGCCTTGAATAAGGTGACAGATTAAATGCCTGAAAATAACACTCAAGAGTTCTGTCTCTGTCTCCTATCTGCCTGTAAATATTGCCTGCCTGTATGTAATATTCGCTTTTTTTATTGACAGAGATACATTCTTCTATCTGTTTTAGCCCATGAACATAATCCTTTTTAAAATAATAAAGATGAGAAAAACCGGCACATGCAAGCTCTCTGTCACGTTCAAGGAGTCCTCTGAAACATTCCTCACCTTTATCTTTCTGTCCGTCTGAAAGACATGTGAGGCCCAGATTATAAATGTGATCCGGTTCGTCGGAGATCTTAATGATCTTCTCTAAAATATCTATTTCAGATTTAAAATCCATTTTCAGCCAGTAAATATAACGAAGCCTTCTTAAATTATCCAGATTGTCAGGGTTGACAGAAAGACGTAATACACAGACTTCTTTTTCTATATCTATATTTTCGTCTTCCAGTTTCAGCACTTCTTCATAGTGTTTAAGGGCAAGTGTAAAAATACCTCTTTTAAAATATAATTTACCGAGGAGACTGTGGGCAGAAGAAAAGCCCGGTTTAAAATCCAGTGCTTTAACCAGTTCTTCTATGGATTTAGCTAAATTATTTATTGAATAATAAGCATTACCTTTACAGAAGTGATAATCAGAAGCAAGCTCATTCCATTCTTCATCATCCAGTCTGTCTTTAAAAGCAAAATCCGTTTCGGCACTTTTCTCATAGACACTGTTTGAAGATATATAATCTGATTTTTGAAATAAGGTTAAACCTGTTTTGAATTCTTCAAAGCCATCCTTTTCTTTGCCCTGTCTGTAATAACATAACCCCAGACCGAAGTAAAAAGGAGAAAAATATTTATATGTATCTATAGCTTCCCTGTAATGCTTTTCTCCCAGATCGGCTTTACCTGAGAAGAGATATACAAGACCGATATTATAACGGCTTATCCTGTCCGAAGAATTCACATCAAGGGCTTTATGATAATAGTTAAGAGCTTCACCGAAGTTTTTCTTTACAAGCCATATATTGCCAAGTCCCCTGAGAGCATATACATCTTCCGGATTTTTCTCAAGAGCCATACTGTGATATTTTGCTGCTTCTATAAATTTTTTCAGTCTGAAACAGGTTTTGCCGAGAGCATTAAGAGCATATATATCACTGCTGTTAGCCTCTATTGCTTTCAAAAAATGTTCCTGTCCTTTATCCAGTTTACCCTGTTCAAAATAAATATTGCCAAGATTATAATGAACTTCTCCGTAATCGGGATCAAGCTCCAGAGCTTTATTATAATATTTAAAAGCTTCATCCAGATTTCCTCGAAAATGATTTATTCTGCCGAGCTTGAAGAATAATTTTTTGTCTATTTCTCCCTTCTGCAGAAGAAGACTGTATTTTTTATATTCTTCATCCAGGTTATAAACACCGGGATTATAGAACCTGTTTTCGCTGTTTAATTCTTTCTCTGAATTTGCTGAAATGTCTTTCTGAAAATTTTTATCTAACGACATAAACACTCCCCCTGTGAATCGTGGCGCGTCACGCGTGACGCGTGACGAGAGAATCGTTAATCACGTAACCTTATAAAATTCGCTCTGATTTATAAAATATCCTTTAGAGAAGTGAAGGTAAAAAGTTTCCAGGGAAGAAAATAATATAGTGAGTCGTGAATAAAATAAGGCATTAATCACTTTTCACTTATGAGAGGAAACAATAAATGAAAAAGATATATACAACAGGAGAAACGGTTTTAGATATTATATTCAAAAACAGGCAACCGCAGAAAGCAATACCCGGAGGGTCTATGTTAAATACTGCCGTAAGTCTCGGAAGATTGAAGGAACCTGTATATTTCATTACTGAACTTGGAAAAGACTTTTCAGGAAACATAATAAAGGATTTTCTCATTGAAAACAATGTGAATACCGATTATATCTATGAATATAATGGTAAAACCACACTGGCACTGGCTTTTCTCGATGAAAATAATAATGCCGAATATAATTTTTATAAACTTCCCCCCGGGGAAAGATTTAATATAAAATTTCCTGTAATAAATAAAGGTGACATACTTTTATTCGGCTCCTTTCTCGCAATAGACAGAGCGGTAAGAAATAAGATAGTAAAATTCCTCTCAGAAGCAAAAGAAAAAGGGGCAATTATCGTTTATGATCCGAATTTCAGGAAACCTCATTTACATGAATTGCCTGATATAATGCCTTTTATTGAGGAGAATATAAAATTTGCCGATATAGTAAAAGGATCTGATGAAGATTTTCAACTCATATTTAATTCATGTGACGTAGAAGAACTTTATAATATTACTGGCTGTCGGAATCTCATAGTTACGAGAGGAGCAAAAGAGGTAACTTTAAAGACAAAAGATTTTACAAAAAATTATCATGTAAACAGAGTGGAAATAAAAAGCACCATAGGAGCAGGAGATAATTTTAACGCAGGGATTTTATACGGTATGGCCCGATATAATGGGGATATCAATTCGATAGACCGGGACATATGGGACAGAATTATAAAAAATTCCATAATCTTTGCATCTCATGTATGCACTACTTATGATAATTATATTACCAGAGAATTTGCAGAAAGTTTCTAAATAGTCGTGACGCGTAACGCGTAACGCGTGACGGGAGGAGACAAATCTTCTAACAGACATGACCGGGGCGGTCACAACCAAATATGAAAATCAACATCCAGTGAAGTTGCAAACTTCATCATTTTCATATAAATCTCCATTGAAGAAAGGCCAAGCATATGAAATCATATCATTTTCTTTTTTATACAAGCAGCCACGGACTCGGCCACAGTACCCGTATGATAGAAGTGGCTAACAATATACCTTCATGCCACAGGATCACCTTTGCCACCTGTGCGCCTGAATGGATTTACCGGTCCTCCATGACCCGTTCCTGCTCCTATCGCAGAGCAAAAATAGATACAGGTGTAATACAGAAGGATTTTCTTACGGTCTGTGAGGAAGAAACCCTGCGTGATTATTCGGATCTTCTTAAGAACAGAGAGCAAATTATAAATGAAGAGATTACATGGAATAAGCTCAATAAAGTCGATTTAATCATTTCAGACATACCGCCAATGGCCTTTCCTGTTGCAAAAAAACTTTCTGTACCGTCTATCGGCATAGCGAATTTCTCATGGGACTGGATATATACACCTATGATAAAGAAATATCCTGCTTATTCCCACATAATAGAATCCATACAGAGAGATTATAAAAAGGCAGATCTCGTTCTCAGTCTGCCGGTAAACGGAGATATGAGTGTATTTCCTTCTGTGAAACATTTACCATTAATAGCAAGAAAAAGCAGATTGTCAGGAAAAGAAATAAGAAAAAAATTAAATATAGACGAAAAGCGAAAACTTATACTCTGTTCTTTCAGTAATTTTTCCATGGTAAACATAGATTTTGCACATCTATCAGAAGAACTGAAAGATTTTATATTAATCTCTTTTAACGGTGAATTTCCCGGTAATTATAATAACATCATAAAACTTGATAATTGCGGAAACATAAGCCATGAAGAAGCAGTTGCAGCGACAGATATAGTTGTATGCAAACCCGGCTATGGTATGGTGGCAGAAACTATTATAAACAGGACTCCTGTTCTGTATATATCACGAAAAGATTATATTGAAAATACCGTACTTGTAGAAGGACTCCATAAATACGGCATAGCAGAAGAAATATCAAAAGAAGATTTTTTATCCGGGAAATGGAGAGTTTATATAAACAAATTACTCTCATGTAATAAAACATGGCAATCTATAGATTCGTCGGGAGCGAAAATAGCAGTAGAAGAAATTTTTAATTTTTTAGAAAAGTGATGAGTAAACAGAAGTAAATTCGGTATCACTTAAAATTGTGTTCCGGGTATTAGGTTCCGGGTTCCGGGTTCATCTTCTTAACCCAATACCCGGCACCCAATACCCCAGAGCAGTAATCAATCAGGGGCATATGTACCGTTATCAGCACTAATTACCACACCAGGTAAAAGAGTATCCAAAAAATTACGTATCATGTGCTTATATAAAGTTTCTGCTCCCGTAACGCGTAACGCGTAACGATATATAAGATTTTGGTTACTAATTTATCTGTTACGGTACTAAGATTACTTGCTTTCCTCTTTTTTATCTTTCTCTTTTGCAGGTTCGGAAGCCAGCTGTATCTGAGAAATTACCTGTGTTGCTTCAAAGGCCATACGAAAACCCTTATCCAGGTGTACGGAAACTTTATCTGTAAAGTATTTTTTCATTTCTTCCAGGCCTTTTTCATAGGTGTCCAGTGCTTCAAGTGTTGCCTTGAGCACTTCTTCAATTATCTTTGCATTATCCCCTGTTAAGGATGATTTATCTATTGCTTTTGAATCTTTTCTGGCTGAAGCAATATTATCAAGCATCCAGTCTATAGTGGCAGCGAATTTCTCTTCAGAAATTTTTCCTGCTTTTAACATATCCAGTTCCTGTCTGAGTCTTTCAAAATTGGGATTTGTATAATATTTTTTGTTTTCTCCTATTACTATATCCACATTACTCTCCTCCATCTCTATAGATTTTGCAAGTCTTGAAGACCCTGCCCACCCCTGTCTTGCTCCAAGTGAATTATCGCCCCATTTTGTCTGGTTGAGCAGAACAAAAGATTTATATAATCTGTTAACGGCAGACCTGGCAAGGTCAAGTCCATCCAGAATATGGTCATTATTTTTATCGGTAAAATACTTATCAATTTCATTCAGTGCTTCTTTATGTAAATCAAAAGCTCTATCGATTCTTACCATTAATTCCTGCTCTGTGAAAGATGTCATCTTTCCTGCTTCTTTCACCTCGGCAAAACCTTTTATGGCTTTATCCAGCTCTTTTCTCACATCCTGTAATATTGTCTGAAGCTCTCTGGCAGGAACTGTTCCTTTACATACACCTTTTCCCGCATCAAGTAATTTCTTCAAAGACGGAGACTCATAATCTTCCAGTTCTTCATCTTTCCAGTCAGGAAGAATATTTTCCAGTTTTTCTTCTGCCAGTTCTTCTACTTTTTCCTCTTCAACAGTTTCCCTGGAAACTTCTACGTCAAAAGCAGCCCCCATAGCAGACGCAAAATCTTCTACTCTATTTTCATCTTTTCCCACGCTAATTTCACCTCATTTCGACAAAAACGTTATCTGCAATTTATTTAATTCTTCTACAAAAGAAGATAAGTTTCCTCTTAATAATAAAAAACTTTTCTCTTATCTGTTTATATGAGAATCGTAAAGCATAACGTGTAACCCGTGACGGGAGGAAATTCTCATTAATATTTAACAAAAAGTTAACATTATTTTGTTGATTTTTTCTATAAAATTATGTTTAATTAATGTGGTAATATGTGTGATTTTATCTGATAGAGGAAATAAAAAATGCTGGGAAAAATCTTCGGGTTCAAAAAAATAGATATAGAAGAAGCTAAAAATACAAGGAAAAAACTCCTTGAAAGTAACTCTGCCCTGCATCAGAAAGAAACCTTTACCGCTTCGGAAGATATAATAAGCCAGGAAGATGAAAAGATAGATATATTAAGAAAACTGTCACAGAATAAATCTCAGTTAATAGAGATTTCAGACGGCAACAGAATAGACATAATTGAATTTAACGAAACAGGGGAAGTAACAGGAACCAGTACAGTAAAAAAAGAAGCCTCCATTCAAAATAAAGAACAGCATAAGACATTCCGGGTAAAGAAAAATGATGAAGGGAAATGGGAAATAACAGAAAAAGATGAACTCTCGGAAGCAGAAGTTTCTACAACTCTGTCCGGGGGATATGTTTATAAAGGTAAACTCGAAGTTCCGGGGAAGAAAAAGCTTACAGTACTCTTCTGGGGTAACGGAAGCGGAAACCTTGAACCACTTGTTATAAGAAAACTTCTGGATCTGGAAAAACTCGGTTCTACGGAAGATATAAATATAATAGCTCAGATCTCCAGGGCACCGCAGGAAGAAATCAAAGAGAATTTTACATCCTTTGGAATCGATGAAAAAACTATTGACAAACTGGGAAGTTATATCATAGACAGAGAAAAGTTAAAATCTCTGGAGTCTTTACAGGGAAACGTATATTCACAGATCGGTCTGACAGAAGAACTGAAAAAACTGTCTTTCAATGAAGAAGAAATAAAAATAATATTGAATTATTCGGAAAACTGTGAATTTATACAATCAAATATCGATGGTAACTGGAGTAAACAGGCAAGAAGATATTATGTTACAAAAGGTCAGGAAGAACCCGGTAACCTTCCTGTCGTTAAAAATGAAACAATCGATTCCCCCGTGCTGGAAAATCTTGGAAATATAAATATGACAGACAGGAAAGAACTGCAGGATTTCCTTATAACAGAAATGAAGCAATTCCCCGCAGAACACTATATGATAGTTCTCTTCGATCATGGAAAAGGCTGGAAAGGAATAGCTCCCGAAAAAGAAGATCATGGGAATATATCACCTGAAGATATGGGAGATATTACAAAAAAAGTTAAAGAAACAACAGGACAGAATATAGATGTCATGGTAATGGAAAACTGTCTGGAAGGACAGGCAGAGGCTTTATATCCTATGAAAGACAGTACCGATTATATGATAGCATCGCCTGAAATACTCTGGGGAAGTGCCTTTACTGACAATCCCGGCCCGATTCATATCAGAGAAGGACTGGAAATTATACAGAAAAATGAAAAAAATGAACTCAATAATCCCAGAGAAGCTGCCTTTGCTATTGTACAGGCCACGGCAAACAAACACCACGCCATAACACTTTCGGTAATAGATTCAAAAAAACTGGACGAACTTGCAGAATCTACTGCCACCCTGAAAGAAGCCATTAAAAACTCTGATCTGACACAGGAAGAACTGAGACATATTGCAACAAAAACTCAGCAGTACGAACTGCTTGATAGCCCTGAAACAAAACATGGTTTTGTAGATATAGGGGATCTTGCAGAAAATATAGAGGCAGAGACAGATAATGAAGAAGTAAAGAAAGCAACAAAGGGACTGAAAGATGCCCTGAATCATACAGTACTGGGGAAACTGGCCATGTCAGGCGATGAAATAGCATGCAGAAGTGATGACGGAGACGGTTTTACTGTATTTGAAGGCAATGTAAAAAGATGTCATGGCCTGTCAATTAATCTCGGCATAGAACAGAGTGATATAGAAAGAAAAACCTACGAAAGTCTATCTTTTATAAAAAAGACAGGATGGAATGAAATAGTTCATAGAGCCGGATGGAAGCCCGGCGCCACAGCTACGAGCAATAATGCCTCATAATAAAATCTTCCGCGAAACCTGGGTCCGACAGAATAAAAAAACAGGCAGTTGACTGCTTTTTATTCTGTCGGATTTTCATATTCACTCCTTACCGATTTTCAAAGATTATTTTCATATTAAACGAAAGGACTATAATTTAAGTAAAGCGAATAATATAACTGACATAACCATCCCCGCGTCACGCGTCACGCGTCACGGGTCACGATTTTTCAAGGAGGTAAACCATGACGGAACAAAAAGAAATACTATCCGGCAATGAAGCAATAGCGAGAGGAGCCTACGAATATGGTGTTACTGTTGCTGCTGCCTATCCCGGAACACCAAGTACTGAAATACTTGAAAACATAGTAAAATACGATGACATCTATGCAGAATGGGCACCAAATGAGAAAGTGGCCTTCGAGGTAGCCTGCGGTTCATCACTTGCAGGTGCCAGAACACTTGCAGCAATGAAACAGGTCGGGTTAAATGTTGCGGCAGATCCTCTTTTTACTATGAGCTATATAGGGGTTAACGGAGGATTTGTGATAATAGATGCCGATGATCCTGACATGCACAGTTCTCAGAATGAACAGGATAACAGATACTATGCAAAATCAGCAAAAATACCAATGCTGGAACCGTCAGACAGTCAGGAAGCAAAAGATTTCGTAGGACTTGCTCTGGATATAAGCGAAGAATTTGATACACCTGTTCTGCTGAGGGTTACTACAAGAATAAGTCATTCAAGCACTGCTGTAACATTAAAAGAAAGAAAAACTCATACTATAAAACCATACAAACAAAATCCGCAGAAAGATGTTATGATACCTGCTCATGCAAAAAAAAGACATGGTTTCGTAGAAGAAAGAACGAAAAAACTGCAGGAATATTCGGAAAAAACACCTGTTAATGTTCTTGAAGAAGGCAAGGGAGATACTGGAATTATTACATCGGGAATAGCCTATCAGTATGTCAAAGAGGTATTCCCCGGTGCTCCCGTATTAAAACTTTCTATGACCTGTCCCCTGCCTGTTAAATTAATAGAAAAATTCAGTAACATGGTTAAAAATATCTATGTAGTGGAAGAACTGGAACCTTATATGGAAACAGAGATCAAAGCTCTCGGCATAAAGGTTACGGGAAAAGAAAAACTTCCTCTTACGGGAGAACTGAATTCTTCAATTATAGCTAACAGTTTCGGTATAGAAGGTTTCAAATCGAATGTTACATTAAAAGAAGATATAAAAATACCGAAAAGACCTCCTGTTCTATGTCCCGGATGTCCGCACAGGGCGTTTTTCTATAATGTATCCAGGATGAAATTGAATGTTTTCGGTGATATAGGATGTTATACACTCGGCATGCTGCCTCCACTGAACGGACTCCATACCTGTATATGTATGGGAGCAGGTATCGGAGTGGCTCATGGTATGGATAAAGCACTGGGGAGAGAAGGAACGAAGAAATCCCTGGCAGTCATAGGAGATTCTACCTTTATTCATTCCGGTATAACAGGGCTCATAAATATAGTTTACAATAAAGGGACATCTACTGTAGTAATACTTGATAACAGTATTACTGCCATGACAGGCAGACAGGATCACCCGTGTACAGGAAAAACCCTTAAAGGTGAGACAACTAAAAAAATCGATCTTATAGCACTGTGTAAATCAATCGGAGTGGATGATATCGTTACTGTCAATGCTTTCGATGTAAAAGCCATCAGAGATTCCCTTAAGAATGCTCTTGATAAAGACGAACCGTCTGTGGTAATAGTAAAAGGAATGTGTACCTTAATAGACAGAAGGAAAAAGATTTCCTACGAAGTAGATGGTGATAAATGCGTAAAATGCTGGCTCTGTCTGAGAGTGGGATGTCCGGCTATTTCAAAAGGAGAAAATTCTTCATGTATAGATCCGTTACTCTGCAGAGAGTGCGGTGTATGTGCCATGGTGTGTCCGAAAGAAGCTATAAGCAAAGAAAGTCAAAAATTATGAAAGGCAGGTTTTTCCTATGAGTGAAGTTACAAGTATCTGTATAACAGGAGTGGGGGGACAGGGAATTATCCTTGCCAGTAATATTATATCAAAACTTGCCCTCTCCGCCGGTTATGATGTAAAGAAAAGTGAAGTTCATGGTATGTCTCAGAGAGGAGGAAGCGTTGTTTCAGAAGTGAGATTCGGAAAAAAAGTCTATTCTCCTCTTATATCGGAAGGGGGAGCGGATATTGTTATGTCTTTTGAAACAGTAGAAGCCCTGCGTTATATAAATAAATTGAAAAAAAACGGCCTTATAATAGTCAGCACACAGGAAATTTTATCAAGCACCATCCTTGCAGGACTGGAGGAATATCCGAAAGGAATTTTAGATACCTTAAAAGGTATTGTAAATAAAGTTATTCCTGTTAATGCCATGGAAGATGCGAAATCTCTGGGAAATATTAAAACAGTAAATTCCATTATGCTCGGAGTTTTATCAAATTATCTTTCTTTTGATCAAAAATTATGGGAAGATGTGATAAAATCTTCCGTGCCGGCAAAGACAGTAGATTTAAATCTGAAAGCCTTTATGAGAGGGAGAGAATATAAATAATTCAACAGAGGGGTGCACTGCCGTGTGCCCCTACTCGACTTTATCCATTATACCCATCAGACAGAGGTTATAAATTATCTCCGCTGTTTCAAAATAACTCTTATTTATTCTGTGGGCAACCTCCATTAGTGACGTGTTGCCTTTCAACTGTGCCAGCACTTCCAGCTCTTTTGAAGACAGTGATACTACCTGATAGTTTTTCGACAGAGAAATCTTAAAAATACTTTCAGAAGAAGTTATAATCTCTTTCATTTTGTTCCATTCTTCCCATGCTGACAGAGTGTTTATTAAAAGATTATTCGTTGATTCTCTGACAGAAACTTCTTTTATTTTCAGTACCGGTTCAATTTTTACAGTCATATCATTCCATAGAGGAAAACTGTATAAGGCTTTTTCATCTTTCAGAGTTCCAAGAGCTGCCTGAATTATTTCACCTTTATCAAAACAAATAAATCCATCATAGCTCTTATAAGAGAGACTCAATTTTCCAGTAAATTTGCTCAAAGACATTTCCGTTAAAAAATCACAGAAATTACCTGACTGCAAATTGGTAGTATTCAATTCTATCTTTTCAGGTTCTTTTTTCTCATATTCCAGAAGCTTCATCTTTTTCTTTTTCTCTTCATCCAGACCTGACGGAAAAAATTCCTTTAACAATACCTTGGCAATCTCCGGTACTATAGGAGACCCCCCTCTGTAAGCCTCTCTCACAGCTTCCGAAAGAAATTCCATTCTGCTTCCTTTAACTATATATCCTACAGCCCCTGCTTTAAAAGCTCTGAGCACTGTTTCCTGATTGGAAAGAGCCGTTAACATTACAATTTTACAGGACGGATCAAAAGCTGTAAGTTTCTCCGTAGCAGAAATACCATCCATTTCCGGCATATATACATCCATTACTATAACATTGGGCTTTACTGACATTTTTTTATATTTCTCAATGGCCTGGGCACCGTTTTCTGCTGTTTCTATAACCTGTATATCATTGAATGATGAAAGTATCTCCACAGAAGTATCCCTCAGATCAAATTCATCATCGACAACCATGACAGATATCTTTTCCTGCTCCGTATCAGGCGATTTTTTTATGAGATTCATGAGAGATCTGAAACTTTTCTTTATTACATCTGCCCGGGATTTGATAAAGGAAGAAATTGTTACACCCTGAATTTTGGGAGCGAAAGTCTGATTATAAAGGTCTTTTAAATCTTTTTCCATTTCCCCGGCATTCTGATATCTTTTATTTTTATCCCTTTTAAGTGATTTAATAACAATCTGCTCAATTTTCTGGCTCAAAGAAGGTACCACACCTCTAACAGGCTGAAATTCAAAAGGTATGTAAGGACCTTTACCTGTCAGAAGATGATGTATTGTGGCACCGAAAGAATATATATCACTTCTTGGATCCTGTTCTCCTACATATTGTTCCGGAGGTGCATAACCTTCCGTGCCAATACCTGTCAGTCTGGACTTATCATGAGGCAGAACCCTGGCCGAACCAAAATCAACCAGTACAATTTTACTGTCCTTCGCTCTTAACATCAGATTGGATGGTTTAAGATCGCTGTAAACTATGGGAGGAGTCTGAGAATGAAGATATTGCAAAACATCTGCTATACTCAATGACCAGGTTAAAACATCAATTTCCGGAAGACCCGGATTTCCTTTCTCCCGCAACATAGACTCGAGATCATTACCTATTATATATTCCATAATAATATAATAATAAGAATTTTCTTCAAAGTAATCGGTTACGACAGGTAAAGAAGGGTGCCGCAACTTGGCAAGATATTCGGCTTCTTCCTTGAAACGCTTCACTATATGGTCTTTTTCTGTACCTGAAAAAAGTATATGAACAAATAATTCTTTTACGGCACAGAGTGAATTCAAATTACAATCTTTAGCAAGATAAACCTTTGACATACCGCCTTTTTTAATACTGGATATTATTTCATATCTGGAATGTAACTTATAACCTCTATATAAACTCCTCTGAACATTATGCTCCTGTTCCACAGAATAGTACCTCTTTAACAGTAATTTTTAGAAAATCGTACCCTTATTTCAAGTTAAGATTTCATTTCAGAGTAACGTTCCCACGCTCTTTTTATTTCCTGATAATATTTAAATACTGATTTATGCCAGTTAAGATCATCACACCATCCTGATCTGTTTACAGCTATCATCTGATTGGCTACAGGATCACCCGTATCTGCTTCTCCGTCGTCTCTTAATTGGCTGAAAAGTTTTGCTCCTTCAACAATCTGTTCTTCCGCCCCTTCTATATCCTCTATACCCATAAGTCCGTCCAGGCCGGCACCTTTTTTACCGTATTCAGTCTCCGCGGCGGCTATGGCAAGTAAAATAAATGGCTCTACATCCTGTTCCTGCCCGCAGTCAGACATAATCTCTCCAAGGGAGAGTTTAGCTCCCGGAGATTTTTTTATTCTGAGCCAATCATTTATAAAATCAACTGTGAGATCACTGGAGTCTGAATGTCTCCTGCCTCTGGCAACTCCTTTTACCCTCACGTCACCTGCCGTTCCTGTGTTCATTCTGGTTTTACTTACAGATGAAGTAGATGAACTCTCTGAAACCTCACTGTCTTCTTCCACTTCTGTATCATCAGAAGCTACTTTCCTGCCAACAGTCGTCTTTCTTTCCTTCGAGCCTGTCTTAAGAAAACCGCCAACAAGAGCTCCTCCATGCTGTGCAGCAGAGTCTTTTCCTTCTTCTGTTGCCTCTCCTTCTCCGCCACCTACGAATTTATCTTCACTCTTTGATTTACTTTCATCAGTTTTTTGAGCCCTACCACCGGTAAGACCTGACAGACCGGTTGATTTTTGCATCTGTTGCTGATGAACAGCAACCTTCCCCGGCTGAGTGTAATAATGCTGCTGTTTTTCAATGCCGCCGCCCATTCCGCCGCCCATATACTTCACCTCCCCTGTTATATCGTGACGCGTGACGCGTGACGCGTGACGCGAGGATATTTATGAAGTAAAAATTATTTTTTTATAAAAAAGAGATTTATTATGAGTATACTAGAATTGTTAGATATTTGCAAGGGTGATTGCGTTTAAAAATGACAGGTGATTTTATATACAATGGAAAAAGAAATTTGTCACAGAATATTCAGAGTGAAAAGTGAAAAGTGAAAAGTGAAAATAAATTAGATTTTACTTACTTTTCACTGTTCACCACTCACTTTTTACTGTTTCATAGATTTATAAAATCAATTACAATTTCCAGTAAAAGTGAAGCTACCTGTGATAAAAAAACACTATCCCAGTTGACTAATAGCAGTCAATGTTCTAATATAAAGGGGTTATGATAAAAATTGCAGCCATACAGACGGATATAGATCCTGGAAATAAAGAAAAAAATTTATCTACTGCTATAAAAAAAATTAAAGAAGCCGTTAATCAGAAGGCAAGTATAATATGTCTTTCCGAACTGTTCAATACGGGCTATATGCCGGAAGAAATGCATAATCTGGCAGAAAAAGATGGAGAAACGATAAAATTACTGACGGAAACTGCCAGAGAATACAATGTAAATATTCTGGCAGGAAGTATAGCTGAAAAAGATAATTCCAATGTATTTAATAAAAGTTATATTATTAATTCAAAAGGACATATTGCCGGCCATTACTGTAAAACTCATCTCTTCCCTCTTATGGGAGAAGACAGATCTTTCGTATGCGGAAACAGAATATCAGTAGTAAAACTTGAAGAATGTACAATAGGCCCTATGATATGCTATGATATTCGTTTTCCTGAAATAGCAAGAACCCTTGCTCTTAAAGGAGCCGAGTTATTATCTATTCCGGCAGCTTTTCCCAGCCCCCGCCTCAATCACTGGAGGATTTTACTGCAGGCCAGGGCAGTAGAGAATCAACTTTATGCAGTAGCAGTAAATAGAGTCGGATCTGACAGAACAGGTAATTATTTCGGCCATTCAATGATAATTGATCCATGGGGAGAAATACTCTGTGAAGCAGGAGAAGGAGAAGAAGTCATATATGGAGAAATTGAAATAAATAATATAAATAAAGTAAGAAATAAAATACCATGTTTTCAGGATAGACGAAAAGATCTATATGAAATGAAGACTGAAAATGACAGGTAATTTTCCTATAGAATGGCAAAAGAAATTTATTATAGAATATTCAGAGTGAAAAGTGAATAGAATAAGACATTACTTACCATTCACTATTCAGTGAAAGAGAGTTGACGTTTTTTGAGAATGAGGAAATTACTACCGGAACTGGTAGAAATGATGGAAAAAAAAGTACCCTATGCATATGCAATGACTGACTATCACCGTGGATTAACGATAAGAAAAGACAAGCAGGGCGTTTATGTTAACGAAATACCTGCCATAAACGGTGTCGTATTCAGTGCTTTTAACGGAGAATTTTTCGAAGAAGCATCTGTGACAAACTGTTCACAGGATAATCTTTATAATACCGTGAAAGATCTTCTGGAAAGAATAAAGGTAAGAGACAATGACATGGCTATAGATCCGGGGCCGGGAGGATACAGAGAATTTTATACGAAGACTATTATAGCCCCCATGCAGGTAGAGCTATCAGAAAAAATTGAGATAGTGGAAGACCTGCAGAACAGACTCCTCAAACTGGATCCAAGGGTAGTTAATGCCTGGGTGGCCTATAAAGAACAGATTAAGGATCAGATATTTGTAAACAGATATAAAAATTTTACTCAGACCATTATAAGAGGAAGTGTGGTATTATCTCTTTTTATGTCAGACGGTAACAAAGTCGTTAATAATATGGAGATTTTAGGAAGAACACAGGGAGTAGAATTATTAAAAAATATTGACAACTCTTTGCTGGAGAGAATAAAAAAAGAAACAATAGAAATGTTAAGTGCTACAAAAATCGAACCGGGTTACTATGATGTAATAACCTGCCCCGATGTAAGCGGAATAATAGCGCATGAAACATTCGGTCATGGAGTAGAAATGGATCTTTATCTTAAAGACGGCGCACTGGCACAAAAATATATAGGTAAAAAACTCGCTCCCGAATATGTGAATATTATAGATGATCCCACGCTCGAAGGCGAATATGGCTGTTATTTCTTTGATGACGAAGGAGAACTTGCAAAACCTACTTATATCATAGAAAATGGTGTATTCAAAAGAGGTATCTCTGATTTTTATACATCTCTCTATTTGCCCCATCTCCCCAGAACTGCCAATGGCCGTCGTGAAAGTGTGGCAAGAAAACCATATGCCAGAATGTCCAATACATTTTTTGTCCCGGGAAAATACACACTGGAAGAAATAATTGAAAGTACGGACAATGGTATTTTTATGGATAACGGTTATTTCGGCATGGAAGACCCGAAAGGCTGGGGACTACAGGTTAATTCCAGAATAGGAAGGGAAATCAAGGGCGGTAAATATACGGGAAAAGTCTTTTCTCCTATAACAATGACAGGGTTCGTTCCCGATCTTCTCAAAGAAATTTCTCATGTAGGAAATACCTTTGGAAGTATTCCCGGAACCTGCGCCAAAAGATATAAAGAAGATGTAATAGTTTCTATAGGGGGAGCCCATATTAAAACAAAAGCAAGACTTGGTTAAGAAAATCTGTCCTCTCGTGACGCGTCACGATTCTTATATAAATTAGAAGTCAAATATTAATTAACGGCTGAATCCTGATAGATGAAAGCTAATAACTAATAAAAAGTGAGGTTAACTTAATTGGATATAGATTTGAAGAAAAAATTAAACAGTACAGAAGGTATTTATGCCTGGCAGTACAGAATAAAAAAAGATGAATCGTATCAGTTGTATCTGGCAAAGGAAAAAACCGAGTATGTAAGAAAGGTTCAGACAGAACAGATAGAAGTAACTATTTACAGACAGTTAAGTGAGGATAAATTAGGGGAAGCTATTTTTTACTTCACACCTGTAGAAGAATTTCAAATTGATGAAAAACTTGAAAAAGCTCTCTATGTGGCATCTCTCGCCGCACAAAAACCATATGAAGTTCCGGAGCCTGCTCCATATAGCACAGTCGCTGTTCTCGATGAAGAACTTATTAACGATCCTGAAGCAGTTCTGCAAAAATTCAGAGAAAGAGTAATAGCTTCGGTAAGGAGAGAACCGGGAGTAGAACTGTCCAGCAGTGAATGTTATATATCAAAACAATCAATATCATTTGAAAACAGCAAAGGCTGTTCCGGAAATATGTTAAAAAGTTTAATTTCCTGGGACTTTGTTCTTCTGGCAGGAGATAACCTTCAGTCAGAAAGCTGGTATGAAGGCAGTTGCTGTAATTACGCTCAATTAAATATAGAAAATAAAATAAGTGAATATGCTACATATGCAAGAGATAATGTAAAAACATCTCTTCCTAAAAGCAGTAATACTGCTATAATAGTAAATGCAAAACCTCTCATGCCTCTCTTTGAAACGTTAATTGCTCACTCCTCTGCCAGATTTATCTATGATAACATATCATCTTTCAAAAAAGGAAAAGATATATTCAGAGGAAATAAACTGCTCGGCGAAGAATTAAACATGGCTTCCAATCCTTTAATGCCATATGGTCTGAGAAGTGCGCCTTTTGACACAGACGGAGTGCCGTCAGACAGGATTGAAATTATAAAGCATGGGAAACTGGAAAATATATGGTCTACAAAGAGATATGCAGATTATCTGAATGTTACCCCTACCGGTAAGTTCAGTAATATAGAAATAAGCCCCGGAAAATATTGTCTGAACGATCTGCTGAAAGCAAAAGATAGACCTGTCTATCACATAATAATGTTTTCCTTTCTTAATCCTGATCTGGTATCAGGAGATTTTGCTACGGAAATACGTTTCGGATATGAAATTCAACCTTCGGGAAAGATAATACCGGTGAAAGGAGGTTCTGTTACAGGTAATATATTTGAAATGCTGGCTCATACATATTTTTCAAAAGAAAGTGCCATAGAAGGGCACTATTCCGGCCCCTGTGCCATAAGGTTTGAATCGGCACGTATTTCAGGCATTTAAATCTTTACAGGAGTTATAATGATTATGGATGTATATGTAAACAGTAATTGCAAACCGGTCCTGGTGGTTTATACGAAAGACGAAGCCATTCTGAAGGAAATTCTCTCTTCGGATCATAAATTTGAATGTTGCTCCGATAAAAAGAATTTTATAGAAAAAATCAGAATGGTCAAACCTGACGTGGTAATAATAAATACAGATACTTCAGAAATGATAGATATTCTGAATGAAAACACAGATTTATATAATATACCGGTTATAGTAATTACAGATTCTGACAGAAATGTTATAAAAGACTATGTCAACAGAGGGTATGTAGATATTTTTTTGCCGGCACCGGTAGATTCTTTAGCACTGTTACAGTCTGTCAAACTTCTATTGAATCTCGGCAGTTCTCAGAAGGAACTCTTTAAGAGAGAAAAAGAAAACCTGGAACTCAAAACATTCCGTGAAGATATATTAAGAATTATAATCCATGATATGGGTAACAGCATAAGCGGTGTTGTAGGAAGTATAGATTTATTAAAACTTTCTACAGACAACTTTACGGAAAAACAATTAAAGCATCTGGTAAGAGCTAATGAAAGTGCAAAAGAGTTGCTACAGATAATTAAAAATATAGGAGATATCAGCCAGTCCGGCGAAGACAGTTATATATATGAATTAAAGAAACTGGATATAACCCGCCTTTTAGAGCAAATAAAAAATGAACTCAATGATTTCTTCACCTATAATAAAAGAAAACTTGTAATTGAAATTCCGGAAAAAATACCACATGTAAAAGGTCAGGAAGAACTTGTAAAAAGACTTATAGAATCACTTATAAATAATGCAATAAAAAACACATCAGCTATGGGGCAGGTTACAGTAAAAATAAACATATCGGCAGACAGTTCCTTTCTGGAAGTAAGAGTAATAGATCCGGGAAGATCTTTACCGGAAGAATATAGAAAAAAAATATTTAATTTTTACGGCCAGTTAGAAATTTTTGATGCAGGTTACAGATTCGGAAGGGGATTTTCTATGACTTTCTGTAAATTTGCGGCAGAGAAAATGGGGGGACAGATATGGATGGAACCTACGGAGCAGGGCGGTAATATTATTGTCTTTACATTACCTCTGGCCTGAAAAAATAAAACTTCAGCTATTAGCAGTCAACAGTCAGTTTTTTACGAAAAAAATGAAACGATTTCTCAGTATCTGTGAAAAATATAAAATAATCCTGAGATTATTAACACTATTTTATGGTATTATTATTTTATTCTTATGTACCACAGGAGTTGAAAATCTTCCTAAGAGTATGTTTTTCTTTGATTATATAGATGTAATATATCATTTCAGCGGTTTCTGTCTTTTCAGTATTCTTTTAAGCGGATCTTTCTACACTTACAATAAAGATAAATCTTTTAAACTTACTATTTTATTCGGGCTCATATGGGCTATTATCTGTGAGACACTTCAAATCTTTGTCCCTACAAGAAGTTTTACAATAGCAGATATGATGGCAAACTGCGGCGGTATAATTATTATAGCGGTCACCATTCAGCGGTCAGCATTCAGCCAAAAAGAATGTAGTTCCTGTTCTGCTGATAGCTGATCGCTGATAGCTGATCGCTAATTAATCATCTATTCCTCTGGTTAGTTTTTTCTCACCATCATTGTTCATATCTTCTCTAATTTTATGTGCAATAGCTTTAAAAGGTTCAAAAATATCTATTGGCACAGGGAACAGTATTGTAGAATTTTTCTCAATTGATATTTCTGTAAGAGTCTGAAGGAATCTGAGCTGTAATGTAGCGGGTTCTGAAGCAATTATTTTGGCAGCCTGTGCCAGTTGTTTCGAAGCTTCAAATTCACCGGAAGCATGAATAATCTTTGCTCTCTTCTCACGTTCTGCTTCTGCCTGTTTTGCCATAGCTCTCTGCATACTCTGAGGCAATTCAACATCTTTTACTTCTACAGTGCTGACTTTAATGCCCCATGGTTCGGTCTGCTCATCAATTATATGTTGAAGTTCCTGATTAATTTTTTCCCTGCGTGATAATACTTCATCTAACTCTACCTGTCCCAGTATACTTCTCAGAGTAGTCTGAGCAATCTGAGAGGTTGCTCTTATAAAATCAAGAACATTCACAACAGATTTACATGGATCAAATACTTTAAAATATACAACAGCATTTACTTTAATTGTCACATTATCTTTGGTTATAACTTCCTGTGACGGCACATCCATGGTAATAACGCGAATATCCACCTTTCTCATAGTATCAATGAAAGGTATAAGCAGAATAAGGCCCGGTCCTTTTGCTCCTACCAGCCGTCCCAGTCTGAATACGACAGCCCTTTCATATTCATTTACAATCCTTATGGCAGATGTAATAATAGATATAAACGCAACAATAGCAATAATAACTAAAGGGGCGCCACAACCAACAATTTTTTCCACTGTAAAATCATCCTCTCTTTATTTGAAAATTTTTCAGAATTTATACTTTTATTGGGAATTACTGATCTGAGTATAAAAATTTTCCTCCCGTAACGCGTTACACGTTACGAGAGCATATATATTATGCTCACATCAGTAGACTAAGGTGTTGTAAAAAAAAACCTTATCATATTTACAATCGTGACGCGTGACGCGTAACGCGTGACGCGAGGACAATAACCATAATTTACCAGAGTTATTTTCTTACAGTTCCTAAATAACATAAGCTAAAAGCTAATAGCTCTTTGAACCATACATAATTTTCAACTATGTAAAAAATTATGGTTTTAAAAAAAAATGAATTTTAGTAGGTCCACATTGTATAATATATAAAAAATTTCACCTGCCTTTACTGCTTATTTTCACATGGCTCAACATATACAGTCAACCCGTCTACTTTTTTAACTAGAACCTCTTCCCCCTCTTTGACATATCTCCCTGCAGTTATGGCACGCCACAGGGCACCATCAAGCATGATCTGTCCTCTGGGTTCAAGAGGAGTTTTCACGATTCCCTTCTGTCCCGTAAGACCTTCTGCTCCTGTAGTTACTTTCTTTTTATGGCTTCTGAGTACTGTAGTTATTATAAATACAAAAAAGATAGTAGTCATACCCACTACTCCAAGAATAATCCCCCAGGAAACCTGATAAAACGGCAAATCGGAATTAAAGAGAAAAACAGATCCTAAAATCATTGAGATTATCCCTCCTGCAGTAAGAATTCCATGAGTCGGTGCTTTAATATCTATTATAAACAGAATAAAGGCAAATACTAACAGCGCAAGACCTGCATAATTTACAGGCAGGGTTCCCAGAGCAAAAAAAGCAAGGATAATACATATGCCTCCGACTACACCGGGAAATATGGACATAGGACTTGCCAGTTCATAAATCAAACCGTACGTTCCCAGTATGATTAATATATAAGCAACATTTGGATTGCTCAGAACATCAAGGAATTTTTCAGTACTGCTCATAGGTATTTCCTTTACTATGGCACCGGAAGTATTTAAAACAACTGTTCCTTTTACCGTTTCAATCTTTAAACCGTCAATACTTTTCAGTAATTCTGTCAGATTAGCCGCTACAAGGTCTACAACCTTCAGTTGCAGCGCTTCCTTCTCTGTTGCGGAAACACTTTCCCTGACAGCTTTTTCTGCCCATTCCATATTTCTTCCTTTTTTGTCTGCCGTTGTCTTTATCAGAGCCACAGAATCATTTGTTATCTTTTCTTTCATTTCCTTTGACATCTGCTGCTCACCGTTTTCACCTATCATAACAGGATGGGCTGCTCCTATATTTGTATTTGGCGCCATAGCCGCCACATGAGCGGAAAGTGTTATAAACACCCCTGCAGACGTAGCACTGGCCCCGCCGGGAGACACATAAACAACAACAGGTATTTCGGAATTAATAATTTTCTGCATTATGTCTTTCATTGAATCCATAAGGCCGCCCGGTGTATCCATCTCTACGACAAGACACATGGCATCATGCTTTTTTGCCTCTTCCAGAACCCTTTTGAAATAGGTATCTGTAACAGGACCTATAGGGCCTTTTATCTTCATTACATATACAGAGCCACTGTCTTTTGCCAGAACGGGAAAAGATGTAAGAAGCAATATAATAAAGGCAATTAAAATCTTTTTGATAATAATCCCTCCTTTCACGTTTCAATCGAGACATATGCTGAGGTGAGCATAAATGATATATAAATGTTTTCGTGACGCGTAACGCGTGACGGGAGGAAAACCTTTATTACATATTTATGCTCCGGTCAATAAATGATAAATATCTTATCTATGATATAATTATAACAAATTATCCGGACAAAGTTCACAAAAAAAATAAATCACCGTTTGATAATTTTAAAAATATATTTTTAATTTTAAGACGACATATATAGTACACCTCCATAGAGCCAAAAGTTTACAGTATATTCATTTTTGGGTTTATATATACACCTTTTGGCGGGGAA
>JBEHWO010000039.1:0-28113 GCA_040217695.1 Vulcanimicrobiota bacterium
GCAAAATGAGTAATTTCTTGTTCCAGATACTCATTTATAATAGGTATTTTGGGCTTTAAATCAGTTTCTTCTCCGTATATTTTTTCATTCAATAATTTGTGAATTTCATTTTTTAAGACTCCTTCAGGCAATATGGTTAAGAGACTATTGAATTCCATGGGAGGAACTGTTTTTCTTTCTTCAATCCACCGGCATGCAAGAGCAGGTCTCAGGGCATAAAAGTATTTTTTTATTTTCACAGATTCCCCCTGGAGACTGTCTCTAAATGTGCTTTTCACTATGCTTGAATAATGATGAAAGGTGCTTTTTTGAGAAAAAGCTGCAGGTATAAGTTCTTTTATTTTTTTGCTTATTTCAGGTCTGTCAAGATATATAACAGGTGATTGAAACCACTCCATAAGTGCTGCATTTGATTTTTGAAGAAGTCTCAGGGCTTTTCTGATATCCCATCCGTTTATGTCCAGCAGATCACATACAGGTCTTTCTATGACATCTTTCCTGTCGTAAACGGACAGATACCGGTCATGGTCATGAACATAGATAAACCTGACGTCATAGTCACTGTCTTTCGAAGGAAATCCCCATGCACGACTTCCTGACTCACAGGCATAGATTATTTTAACTTTTTCTTCGTCTTCGATTTTTTTTAATTCTCCGAGAATTTTTTGTTTCATAATGTTATCTACAAACATAAAATAAAGCTCCTTATTTACTATAGATTTTCTCTGACTTATTATAACATAGGAATGAAAATTAAATAAATGTCTCAAATATATTAAATTGTGACGCGTGACGCGTAACGCGTGACGCGAGGAAAGAGACTATTAATAAATTTCCATTCCATATTTCCTTTGGAAATAAAAAATCAGGACAATCGCAAAGATTGTCCTGATTTAGAAAAAGTTATTTTACAGGAATATAAATATCAAATTCTGAATTTTCCTGACTTACAGGATTAAACCTTTCATCATAATATTCAAAATCATCTGCTTCTGCGATTTCATACCCGGAGTTTTTAAGCCATGTACCGTAGATATAGTCATAGGTACTGCGCAGATTTGTCAGATTACCCCTGTGGGTAAATACTGCATATTTCTGTGTCTGTAAAGTCCTTCCTGCCATCCCTTCCGGTATATTGTCGAAATTACTTACTTCCACACAGACAAGTTCCGTAAACTCCGTATCTTCGTTAAAGTCCTTTGCATCAAATCCCGATACACATTCACAGATACCATAGGCTACATTATTATTTATCCTGTTTTTTATTTCCCCTGTGACACGCATGAATTTATGCCATAACGCGGGGATTTTATTGTTTTTAAGAGTTGTCTTTCCTTCCATTCCTACAACTTTAAAAGATTCTTTAGTGATTATTTTTGGTTCCATTGTAATTCCTCCGTTTAAATGTTTGAGACCTGTTTCTGTCAGTCTCTTTTTCTTAAATAACATGGAATGCTTCTGATTTGTTCGGTACTTTGCCGGCGTAAGACCGAACTGTTTCTTAAAAGCTCTCGTAAAGGATTCCTGGGATTCGAAGCCATATTCTACCGAAATCTCTATTATTCTCTTTTTAGATGAAACAAGGTCGTCAGATGCCAGAGAAAGTCTTCTTTCACGCATATATTCACTTACGGTATTTCCTGTTATGCCGTGGAATATACGGTGAAAATGATAGGGAGACAGACCTGCTTCCCCTGATATATCCCGAAGAGATATTTCATCTGTGAGATGTTCTTCTATGTAGTCTATGGCAGATTGAATTATTTCCAGATAATCCATAATGTTACCTCATTATACAACAGAGTTTTACAACAGTTTTGATATTTTTTGCTATTAAATTATTTGTCGTGACGCGTAACGCGTAACGCGTGACGGGTTTAATCCCTGCGCATCACGCGTCACGGGAGGAATAGATTCTTACTTTATTTAAGAAATCTGCTATTTCTTTATGATTTTTTAATATATAAATATTTTTTTCATGCTTTCGTTTGCCAAGTTTTTCCAGCATCATCTCTCTGTGGGTTCTGTTGAAATTCCAGATCCACATCATAAATTCAAGATCTATTTTCTCTTTACATCCCTCTCCTACATCAGGTCTGTTATGACCCATATGTAAGAGCCATCTTTTTATTGCCTGCCAGAGACAGGAGCTTGTCGGGAAATCAAGATATACCGCAGTATCTGCTTCATTCAGTCTCATATCTATTGTGGCGGAGTAATTTCCGTCTATAACCCACCGGTCTTTTTTTATGATATTTTTAACGATTTCCAGCCATTTATCGTCCGGTGTGCTGACCCATCCCGGATTCCAGTAGAGTCTGTCCAGATGAATTACTTCCAGATTGAGTATTTTCCCAAGTTCCAGAGCAAGTGTGGTTTTCCCCGAGCCGGAGCATCCGAGAGTCAGAATTTTTTTCATATCATCACCTTTTTATTTTCGTGACCCGTAACGGGTAACGAGTGACGGGAGGAAACAATTTATTATACACTGTAATGGCCAGGTCAGTAAAGTGACTGATGAAAGACAATTGACTCTGGATTTTATCAAAATCCTTCAGACTCTTCAATAAGATAAACAAGGATTTTCCCGGGAATTTCTTGAATAATTTTTATTGAGAATTCCCAATCCTCATCAGAGTGATATCAGCAAAAGTCTTTTGACCCGTATTTTAAATCAGGGAAATATCAGTAAATCTGACTGGGAAAATTTATGATTTATCTGTTTCAGATACACTATTTAGAAATACAAACAAGAACAGACCTGGGAGCAAGCTTGTACTGATTTTTTTTCACTTTGATTTCTTTCCCCTCTTCCAGAATATCCTTCGGAGACGGAAGACCGGTATCTACCACCCTGTGCCATAAATTCCCGTTTACCGGCTGTGGCAGTTCGAATACCAGTGGCCCCCAGTAGGCATTTATTGCACAGTATATGCAGTTATCATTTTCTTTATAGCCTGTTTCCTCTTTATTTCCGTCTATCATAAAGGCAATGGAATGAGATTCATAGGACCAGTCCGGCTCATAGGGGGATACACCATGCCAGGTAATATCGCTTATGCCGTCATCATTATGGTCATGTCCTGTAAAGAAATCCCTTCTTTTTAATGCGGGATGGGCTTTCCTGAAGGCTATGATTTTTTTAAAGAATCTGAATATTTCTTCATGTTTTTTCAGATCGGTCCAGTCAAGCCAGTTCAGTTCACTGTCCTGACAGTAGGCGTTGTTATTGCCGTTATGGGTTTTAAACATTTCGTCGCCGCTCAGTATCATGGGAGTTCCCTGTGACAGCATAAGAATGGTAATGAAATTTTTGACCTGTCTTATACGAAGCTGATTTATTCTGACATTATCCGTTTCTCCTTCCGTTCCGCAGTTCCAGCTTACATTGTCATTTGTGCCGTCCATATTGTCTTCTGCATTTTCAAAATTATGTTTCCAGTTGTATGATACAAGATCCCTCATTGTAAAGCCGTCATGACAGGTAATGAAATTTATGCTGTGATGGGGCCTTTTACCGCCTCTCTGATAGAGGTCCGAACTTCCGCTTATTCTTGTCGCCATAGAGCCGGCAAGAGCCGGTTCGCCCTTTAGAAAAGCCCTTATGTCATCACGGTATTTGCCGTTCCATTCAGCCCATCCTTCGGGGAATTCCCCTACCTTGTAAAGACCTCCTGCATCCCATCCTTCTGCAATCAATTTAACTCCTGAAAGAAGCGGGTCTTTCTGTATGTCATTTAAAATACTGAACCGTCCTATCCATGCACCTGACGGATCTCTGCCCAGTATGGTGGCAAGATCGAAACGGAAGCCGTCAACATGCATTTCTACTACCCAGTAGCGAAGGCTGTCCAGTATAAGCTGCTTTACTACAGGATGGTTACAGTTTACAGTATTTCCGCATCCCGAATAATTTTTATATCTGTTGTCTTCATCCAGCATATAGTAAATACTGTTGTCAAGACCGCGGAAACTGCATATAGGCCCTTCCAGATTCCCCTCTCCCGTATGGTTGTACACTACATCCAGTATAACCTCTATATCTGCCCTGTGACAGGCCTTTACCATTTCTTTGAATTCCATAACCTGATTTGCAGGATCACAGCATGAAGCATACCAGTTATCAGGCGCAAAAAAGGACAGAGTGCTGTAGCCCCAGTAATTTTTTAGTTTTTTTCCTGTTTTAGGGTTTACCTTTATATTTTCATCCTGGTTGAATTCCTGAATAGGCATAAGTTCCAGTGTGGTAACACCGAGTTCTTTCAGATATGGTATTTTTTCAATAATCCCCCTGTAGGTTCCCCTGTTATTTACCAGTGAAGAAGGATCTATTGTAAAACCTCTTACATGCATCTCATATATAATACACTCTTCAAGAGGATAACGGAGCAGTTTGTCATCTGTCCAGTCAAAGAGATAGTCATCAATGACAACACTTTTTACTGTACTTGAAATATTATCTGTCGTACTGAAGGAAAATTCTTTATCAGGAGATTTCTTGTCATAGGCAAAAGATGCTTCATTATCCCATTTATATTCCCCTGCTATTGATTTTGCATAAGGGTCTACGAGTAATTTATTCTGATTGAATATATGACCTTCAAGAGGGTTATAGGTGCCATATGCTCTGTAGCCGTAAAGCTGTCTGTGGCCGACACCATAAATATAAATATGCCATATATCTCCTGTCCTGTTTTCCATGGGATCAAGCATAAATATCTGGGAAGGTCTGCTGTCTTCCGGGCTGTCAAAAAATAAAAGTTCCACTGCTTCCGCATGCTTTGAAAATACGGCAAAATTTACTCCTTCTCTGTTTATTATATGAGCTCCAAGCGGATAGGGTCTGCCTCTTTCCGGCATAAATTTATCTTTTACCATATGTAAATCTCCTTTTTGACCGGGATTTATATGAGAAGTGTAACGCGTAACGCGTAACGCGTGACGGGAGGAACAAATTCTCATACTTCGTTGTGACCGAACCGGTCATGGTTGTGAAAGAATTATATGTGATTTGTTATGAAATACACTATAATATATATGACATATTTTAAGAATATCTAAAGTTCTTTTTTGTTTATGTGTTTTACACATCTGAAACCTGTATCTGCTTCATGATTGTTAGGATGAAGTTTATTTCTTTTACCTGTCGTACATAATGTTATATCATTTTTCCAGGATCCCCCTTTTATTACTTTATAGTCCCCTTTTTCCGGCCCCTGTGAGTTTTTTAATACAGTAGAGGCAGAATTCCTGTAATAATAAGCAGAATACCAGTCGGAACACCATTCTTTTACATTACCTGCCATATCCATGACACCATATACTGTTGAAGATTCTAGAAATGTATCAACCGGAGTTGTTCCTCTTCCGTCGCTTATATTTATCATCTTTTTTATCCCCTCTGTTCTATCCATCTGTCTGTTATTACATTTATTTTTATCTGCTTCATGGCCCCAGGGATAGGGGAGGCCATCCTGCCCTCTGGCAGCTTTTTCCCATTCCGCTTCAGTGGGAAGCATTTTCCCTTTCCATTCTGCAAAGTTTTTTGCATCAAACCATGTTACATCAATAACAGGGTGGTCAAGAGAATGTTCATTGAAATGATTTCTCCATGTGCCTTTTGCCCTGTACCCTGTACTTCTTACGAATTCATCAAAATCTCTGTTTGTTACAGGATATCTGTCAATATAATAAGAGTCCAGATAAACTCTGTGTTCGGGATATTCTCTTTCATCTTTCTGTCCCATAAGGGCTTCTCCTGCAGGTATAAATATCATATCTTCACTAAGTTTTGAATATATGGAACAATGTTCCGGGAAAATTACGGTAATACGGGAAGCTTCATATAATTTGAGAAAATTTTCCAGTTCTTTTTTCATTTCTTCTGCAGAAGAATATCTTTCAGTAATATCAGGTCTCAGGGCTTTTTCCAGTATTCTCTCCAGTTCTTCCGGTATATCAGGCCTGATGCGTCTTACGGGAGGGATAAGGCATGGAACAGGTATTTGACCTGTAATGAGATGGTGCATTGTTGCAGCAAGGGAATAAATATCACTTTCCGGTTCATTTTTACCGGTAAACTGTTCGGGAGCAGCATAATTTGGCGTTCCCACTCTTGTCTGAGTGGAAGGTGTTTCCTGTGTTATTGCTCTTGCAATGCCAAAATCTACGAGCATAACTTTATTATCTGATTTTCTTATCATAATATTGGAAGGTTTTAAATCTCTGTAGAGGATGGGAGGAGAAGAGTTATGAAGATAATTAATTACTTCAAGTACTTCTATGGCATAGGAAACAACTTCTTTTATATCCAGGCCCGGTGTGCCTTTCCCTGAAAGTATTGTTTCCAGGTCTGAACCGTCGACAAAATCCATTACAAGATAATATCTTCCATGTTCTGAAAAATAGTCTGTTACCCTGGGAAGGCTTCCATGATGAAGTGTTCTTAATATTCTGGCTTCCTGGCGGAATTTATCAGTGAAATACTTTCTTTCTTCAGGGAGTGAGCAGTGAAGAGACATTTCCTTTACGGCACATCTGTCGCAGAAACGGTCGTCTTCTGCTTCATAAACTGCCCCCATACCGCCTGATTTGACGAGTCTGATGATTTTATATCTTCTGTCAAGAAAGACTCCGGGAGATAAGGTACCGCTTTCTGTTATTGTAACAAGTTTCTGACCGCAATCAGAACAAAATTTTGCTTCTTCTTTATTTGGAGATCCGCAATTATTACAGAATAATAACAATTTTAAACCTGGTGAGTGAAATTATGGGGATAGTGACCAGTTGTCAGTGACCAGTTATTATATTACCGGATTAATATTCACTTTTCACTTTTCACTACTCACTATTCACTACTCACTCTTTACCTCTTGTTCTATCTTACTTATATATTTAATCGGTCTTCTGTCAACAAGTATGTCGTCACCTGTTTTTGCTTCTTTTATCTTTATGTATCTCTGATTGAACCACTCCACACACCCTGAAACAGCCATATTATTGATGAAAATAAATTCTACTATATCATTTTCTCTGATTCTTTTATTGAAATAGTTTTCCGAATGGGTTGTTTTATTGGTCTGAGGTAAAACCGGTTCTTTTCTTTTAAATTCCTTTTGTTTGGTTTTTACCGGTTTTTTTTCAGATGTTTCCTGTTTGGTGACTTCCTGTTTGACAACTTCCGGCTTTTTATATGTATCTTTGAATGCAGGATTTATCCAGACTTTTGCCATAAAAATACCCCTTTATAGATTTTATATGATTTATACTAACAACCATGACCGGTTAGGGCACAACTAAGTATGAGAATTTTTTCCTCCCGTCACGCGTTACGCGTTACGATTCTCATATAAATTTCTACTTAAAATTTCTTTTCCCTTTTATAAATTTAAATCTATTATAGGAACTGACCTGTAATCATAGAATATTATATTTATGTATGTTATCAATTCAGGTTACTTTGATTATGAACGTTGTCATGAGTTACAGAAAAAAATAGTAATTTTTAAAGAGAATAATTTCCCTGATGTTTTGATACTCGTAGAACATCCTCCTGTAATAACTATTGGGCACAGAGGTAAAAAAGAAAATATCCTCATCTCAGAGGAAGAACTGAAAAAAAGAAATATATCAGTTCTCAGAATTGAACGGGGAGGTGATGTTACATATCATGGTCCGGGTCAGTTAGTCGGTTATCCAATAATTAAACTGACAGACTATAAATTAAAAGTAAGGGAATTCATAGAAAGACTGGAAGAAGTGCTTATAGTTACTCTGAAAAATTATAATATTACAGGCACCAGAAATGAGATAAATCATGGTGTATGGATAGGAAATAATAAGATTGCTTCCATCGGAATAGGCATCAGAAGGTGGATAACGTTTCACGGATTCGCTCTGAATGTGAATACTCATATTGAAGAATTTAATATGATAAAAGCCTGCGGCCTTGATAATACAGGTATTGTTTCTATGAAAAAAATTGCAGGTAAGGAGTTTCCTCTATCTGAAGTTTCTGGTATAATATGTCATAATTTTTCAAAAATTTTTAATATTTCACTCGAAGAAATTTCTTATGAAGAATTTTTAATGAGATTTTTTAACTGAGAAGCGTCAGGATTTTCCATTCAGGGACTGTAAGAAAATAACTCCGGCAAATTAAGGTTATTGTCCTCGCGTCACGCGTCACGCGTTACGCGTCACGATTATAAATATGATATGGTTATTTTTTACAACTATATTGCTATATAACAATCAGATGGAAATGAAGAGAGCAACATTACCTCTACGGGAAAGATAACTATGAAAATAACAAAAAAACCTTTATGGTTGAGAACAAAACTTCCTTCAGGGAAAAATTACGGTAAACTTGTAAATATATTGAAAGACAGAAATCTTCATACTGTATGTCAGGAAGCAAAATGTCCCAATATAGGAGAGTGTTTTTCCTGCGGGAAAGCAACTTTTTTGATAATGGGAAATATATGTACAAGAGATTGCAGGTTCTGTGCCGTAACTCATGGCACTCCAGGCTTACCTGACCCTTCCGAACCTGACCATATCGCCCTTACTGTATTAAAATTAAATTTAAGCTATTCTGTTATAACGTCTGTTACAAGAGATGATCTTCCCCTTGGCGGGGCAGAGCATTTTTCAGAAACAGTAAGAGCAATAAAAAAAATTTCTCCAGGAACTAAGATTGAAGTGTTAACACCTGATTTCCAGGGCAGTAAAAAGGCTGTTGAAACAGTAATTTCCTCGGAACCTGATGTGTTCAATCATAATGTGGAAACAGTTCCGTCACTTTATCATGCAGTAAGGCCTCAGGCCATATATGAAAGGTCAATAGAAGTGATAAAAATGGCTAGAGAGATAAATAAAGATATTATTATAAAATCAGGTCTTATGGTAGGGCTGGGAGAAACAAAAGAAGAGATTCTATCGGTCATTAAAGACCTCGTTGATGCAGGATGTCAGATTCTTACAATAGGACAGTATCTGTCTCCTTCAAGGAATCATTTTCCTGTAGACCGTTATATTACTCCTGAAGAATTTATATTCTTCAAAGAGGAAGGGGAAAAGATTGGTATGAAAAAAGTAGTATCTGCCCCTTTAGTGAGAAGTTCTTATTACAGAAGCGATATTTTAGATTAGTTTTACCTCGCGTCACGCGTCACGCGTCACGCGTCACGATTAAAAACATAGGAGATTAAGTCTGTTTTACCTCGCGTCACGCGTCACGCGTCACGCGTCACGATTAAAATTAGGAGGTATAATTTATGAAAATGGTAAAAGCAAATGAACCATGCCCCTGTGGCAGCGGAGTCAGATTTAGAGACTGCTGTCTTCCCAAAATGATGATGATGGGAATGGCACAGCAGCAGGAACATCCTTCCCAGAGAAGGCAGGGACAGAACAGAGAAATGAACGGGAAAAAGGAAGATACGTTTTCTGTAACGAGAGATGATATTATGGAAGCTTCCTCTCAGGAAAAACTTGCCATTGCAGAGAAACTCGTTTCCCGTAACAGGGAAGATGAAGCAATTGAGATATTTGAAATGGTGCTCTATAAAAAAGAAGAAGATATTGATAATATCGATCTGTTTTTCAGGGTAATAAATTATTATAAAAGAACAGGAAATTATGAGAGAGCGCTTTTGTTCTGCAATGAATTGATAAAATATGACGGACAGAAGGGCGGAAAATTTGATCAGGAGGCTCTGGGGCTTAAAGGAGAATTACTTATTAATTCCGGACAGTTACAGGAAGGTAAGAGCATATTTCTGGATCTTATTGAGAAATATCCTGATAATCTCTGGAACTATTATAATTTATCCAATTCTCTCGTTGAAAGCGGATTTTCTTCAGAAGCAACGGAATATATAGAAAAAGGAATTGCCCTTAATTCTGCCGATCCTGAAAAAGTTAAAGTTCTTTTGAGACGAATTTTAAGTAAAATTAATTCAACCAGGGAAGAATAGGAGATATCACTTATGGAACAGGTAAAACCGGGAACTATATTCAGAAAAGTAAAAGCAGGAATTTTAGGTGCAACAGGCACTGTGGGACAGAGATTCATTCAGTTACTTGACGGGCACATGTATTTTGAACTGACAGAACTCTGTGCTTCTGAAAAAAGTGCCGGCAAATTATATGAAAAAGCTGTATCGGGAAGATGGAAAATAAGCGCTGATATTCCTGAAATGGCAAAAAAACTGACAGTAAAAGACTGTAAACCTCCTCTGGACTGTAAAATACTTTTTTCCGGCCTGGACAGCTCTGTCGCGGGAGAAATCGAAGAAGAGTTTGCCAGTAAAGGATATGTAGTTGTAAGCAATTCAAAAAATCACAGGTGGGATAAACATGTTCCTCTGATGAGTGCCGAAGTGAACCCGGAACATCTTGATCTGATAAAACATCAGGAGTCATATAAAAAATCAGGTGGATTTATAGTAACCAATTCCAATTGTACTATAATGGGAGTGACAATGGTCTTAAAAGCACTGCATGATAAATTCGGAGTGGAACAGGTTCATCTCGTGTCCATGCAGGCTATAAGCGGAGCCGGTTATCCGGGAGTTCCTTCCATGGATATACTGGGAAATGTTGTTCCCCATATAGGAGGAGAAGAAGAAAAGGCTGAAACTGAACCTCTGAAGATACTCGGCACATATAAAGGTGATGAAATAATAAATGCTCCCATAAAAATAAGTGCCCATTGTAACAGGGTTCCCGTCCTTGACGGCCATATGTGCTGTATAAGTGTAAAACTCAATAAGAAAACATCTGCAGAGGAAATAACTGACGTTTTGCAGGCATTCAGAGGAGAACCTCAGGTACTGAGACTTCCTATGGCGCCGGAGAAACCTGTCATAGTAAGGACTGAATCAGACAGACCGCAGCCGAGAATCGATTTGATGGAAGGCAATGGTATGACTGCAGTAGTCGGAAGGATAAGACCATGTAATCTGCTGGATTTTAAGATGGTAGTTTTAAGTCACAATACCCTGAGAGGTGCTGCAGGAGCGGCTCTTTTGAATGCAGAGCTTATGTACAGAAAAGGACTTTTTCTGTGATGGTAATACGTAACGCGTCACGCGTCACGCGTCACGCGTTACGTTTAAAATTCTATTTCTCCGATCTGATCAAAATCCAGATTAATATCTGTTTCTTTAATTTCTATTTCATCGTCCATTTTATCTATAGCTCCTGCCTTTATGCCTCTCTCACACAGAGAACGATAGGAACAGTAAAGACAGTGTTTTGCTTCTTCTGTCAATCTGAATTCTTTCACACTGTTAATTTCTTCAATAAGATGTGTCAAAAATTCTTTGTCTTTTTGATATTCAGAAGAATTATAACCGAACATTTCAGGACTTTCAGGAAAAGAGGGAAACCAGTACCTCATTTCTATTTTCTCAGGATCAAAATGTTTCCCATTGCGGAAATATTTTCCTCCTTCAATGAGAAGATATAAGTATAATCGTGTCTGTATGCGATTTTGAAGAAAGTTTCTGGAAGGTTTTTTTCTGGATGTTTTCCAGTCGATAATAATGGCTCTGTCTCCTGAAACTGCTATAAGATCATATTTCCCTATAACGGATAATCCTCCCGCATGGCATGACAGAACTGTTTCAGGATACAGAACGCCTGATATATCATAAGGTCTGTATTGAAGATAATTATGCCACCATAATTTTAAATCTCTGTCATCAATCATTTTTTGAAGATCTTCTTCAGGCACTCCCATTATATGTTGACAAACCATACGATGAAAGGCTGTTCCCAGATATAAATTTCTCTCATGTTCCGTTACCGGTTCCGCTTCTACCGACGGCCACGGGAGTTTTAATAAATAAGTCAGCTGGAACCTTCTGGGACAGTCTGTATAATCCTGAAGATTTGCCTGGCTGAATTGAAAATCAGATGATATCATACCCATACTCCCCCTGTTAGGAATTGTCAGGAAATAAATACATCATATTTACAGTCGTAACGCGTAACGCGTGACGCGTCATGCTGGGATACTAATCGTTCTAATAATTTGCCAGAGTTATTTTTCTTACAGTCCTTATTCATAGCTTTCCAGTTCTCTGTTTATATCAATTCTTTCATCTATCGAGGAATCCTGATAGGATGAAATATTTAATACACTTTTACTCTTTACAAGGCCTACATCAGGGGCATACCATGATGTTATTGCACAGGAAACACTTACACTGCCGGTATCCAGAAAGTTTTTTGTACCGCTTGCCGTAAAGTCTGTCCTCACACAGTGATTGAACGTTCCGGCAGGGGTATACGCTATATCCGATATGGTAGATATTCTATTCTCACCGTCTTCCATAGCCAGGTAGTAATCATGACCCTGAAAAGGAAGATCTGCCTTCCAGGTAAAACCTAATTGTACCGGCAGGTATAATAACATGCCGTTAAACCCCTGTAAGTCAGATTCATACTCATATTTTAAATTATTAAGTATAAGTGCGGATGAAGTCTTTTTATACACTGCTCTTGTTGTGACAAAATATCCTTCTCCCGATTGTCTTATTGCCACATAGGGAGCATCTGAAGGAAGCACCTCCCTGGTTTCATTACTGTTAAATTCATATATTATCATGTCATAATAATTGGAGTATTTTACTTCTCTGAATTTATAGATCCATTTTGATACGGATTGACTGGGAAAAAGCCTGTCCATCTGTAATTCTTCTTCAGTTGCAGCATCTCCGGTATTGTAAGCAGGAAGATCCGGTGTCGCAGCACCGCAGGAATTTAATAGAGATAGAGAGAGCGAGATTAACAATATGTAAAAAATACGTTCTGCCATTTATCATTTCTCCTTTTATTAATATAAGGCGGCTATCTGTTTTTTATAGTGTTTTTTTACGACACCCGGATAGTTACTTTCATAACTATAAGATCTCGTAATGCGTAAAGCGTAATGCGTGATGTGTATGGATATAACCCCGTCACGCGTTACGGCCACTTAAATATACTATAAATGCAATTATCCTGTCTGATTATGCAATTTTATGGTATAATTATACCAGGAAATAAATGTAAGGAGGTAAAATTATGAAAAAAATATTATTTTTATTAATTATTTGTATAATGGTTCTACCTGCTTTCGGGCAGGATATTATGAAAGTGACAGTAAACGGGAGAGATATAAATTATCTTCTCCTGAATAACGAGCCCTTTATTCCTTACAGTGAAATTTCCGTATTCGGATTTAAAGAAGATTGTTTTAAAACCGTACCATATGAGACAGTAAAAGGAGAAAAATATTATCAGTTAAAAGGGTGCTGTAATCTTATGGGACTCGTTTCGGCAGAAAAATATGCGGGAGAACTGAAAATAACCTTAAATCTCTGTGAGTCTGACTTCAGTATAAAATCAAATGACATAGAGCTTTATAAACCTGTAAAGATTTCTATTTACAATCAGGACGGAACCTGTGTTAAAGAACTTGGTATGTACGGAGACAGAATATATAAAGTGTTCCTGCCTCCCGGGCAGTATTTGCTGAAGAGCCAGAGATATGAACTTTCTACAGGAGGAGACAATAACAAAATTATAACCAACTGGGGTTATGAAAATACTTATGCAAAGAGTCCCGGTCTTTATGTAGGCCAGACCTATCCCTATCAGTATAATTATCCATGCCAGAATTATCCTTATCCAACAGGCCCCTGTCCGTCACCGGGATGTCCCAATCCGACTTATCCGAATCAGACTTATATATTGCTCAGTCCGACCGAGACATCTGTCAAATCAAGCGGAAATGGTTATATTATGCAGGCTGACGAGTCTAAAAAACAGATATTTTATTACTGGGAAAGACAGATAGAGATTAAAGGTGAAAAAATGGATATAGAAATAAATGATTCATCGTTACATTATTTATAATAAAATCAGGGTTTTCAGTATAGCTCAAATTTTAATCTCGGCCCTATTTCTATAAACCCTTCTTTTTCATAGAATTTTACTGTTCTATCCCGGTGGCTTCTATCAGGTGTGGTTACCTCCAGCCTTGTCCATGATTTTGACTCTGCCAGTTTTTTTACTTCATCTATGAGTAATTTTCCTGTCCCTTGTGATCTGTACTCAGGAAGAACATATAATTCATTTATTACTCCATAATAACCCTTTGCATAAAATCCGGCAGATTCTGTTACTGTAATAATTCCAGCAGGTTTATCAGATTCATCAATAGCAATAAATATTTTAATCTTATTCAAAAGATCTTTATATAAATTATTTATATGTTTTCCGCCGAAATCAGGCATAATATGTCCTATTTCTTTAAATAGAGCGTCAATCATAAGAGAAACTTCTTCTGAGTTTTCAGGTAAAGCAGGTTTTATTTTAATCATAAAGATACCTCTCTATAAGAATCTGTGATAAATATTACAGGACAGAAGGTTTATTTACTGTTATAATAACAATTTATGGTGTATTTCATAACTTATTAGAATGTAAGTGAGTCGTGAATCGTGAATCGTGAGTAGAAGATTGTCTTTACGATTCACTACTCACAACTCACGATAATATCATAAAGGGAAAAAAATGTCCAGCCAGAACATAACAGGTCTGCCTTACAGCACAGCCATTAAAAAACTTGCCATACCGGCCATACTTACCTATACCTGCCAGATTGTCTTTGAATTTATTGACGCATTCTGGTTGGGACTGCTCCGTAACAGTGAGGTCTTTGCCGCAGTCGGTGCTGCTTCTTTTATAACATGGGCCCTATATGCACTCATGAATATTGTCTCAGGAGGAGTAAATTCCTTTGTTGCTCAATATGCAGGTGCAAAAGACAGGAAAGGATACCGGAGGATTGCCATGGAAGGCCTTCTGCTGTCAGTTATTGTCGGAATTATAATAACGGTTATTATGAATTATTTATATCATCCCATATTCCTGAGAATGGGGCTTACAGACTCCATACTTGAAGCGACTGAAGAATATTTCTACTTTATGAATATTTATTTTGTCATATCCTTTCTTTTCATTACTACAGGAACGATTTTTAATGCTCATGGCGATACTAAAACAACCTTCTGGACAAACGGAATAACCATTTTGCTCAATATAGTCCTTGCACCTCTGCTGATTCTCGGCTATGGTTTCATACCCGGAATGGGAGTCGGAGGCGCCGCTCTTTCAACCATCATAGCACAGGCTTTCGGGATAGTAATAAGGGTAATTCTTCTTGTAAAAAAGGATTTTCTACCATCTGTTTTTTCCCTGAAACACTTTACTTTAAGAGAATCTCTTGAGATAATGAAGGTAGGCATTCCTGTTGCAACGGGCAATTTTATTTTCTGTATGGTTTTTCCTTTCCTTACGAAATTTATAACCATGACCGGTAATATTCCTGCCCTCTGTGCTCTGAATATATGTCACAGGGTGGAAGGAGTGGCATATTTCATATGTACAGGTTTTGCAGTATCTGCTGCCACCATGGCCGGCCAGTATACAGGCATAAAAGATATGAAGAAAGCAATAGAATCGGCATGGGCAAATATTTTCTATGTAACATGCTTCCTTTTGCCTGTATCACTCATCTTTATCATATATCCCCATCCTTTTATCACCCTTATGACAGATGATAAAACAGTGCTCCTTGAAGGAGTGAAATATATGAGGATCATAGGATTCTGTGAAATATTTCTGGGTTTTGAAATAGTATTTCAGGGTGTTTTTACGGGCCTCGGAAATACTCTGCCGTCGACATTGATTTATATTCCTCTTACTGTCGGAAGAATTCCTCTTGCCTATTTTCTTGCTTTTAAATGTAATATGGGAGTTGAAGGGATCTGGTGGGCTATAAGTATAAGTGCTTTTTTAAAAGGAACGTTTGTAGCACTTCTGTTTTTAAGCGGATGGTATAAGAATAAGTTTTTATTCTGTATTAAAACAGAGTGAAGCTAAAGGATTATAGTTGTTTCTGATGAAATATAAGGTTATTACTGACCTGAATATGAGCATGTAATAAATTATATCATCCAGTCACCCGTTACGCGTTACGCGTCACGAGAATTAAATATGCATTATTTATGTTCACCTCAGTAAAGGAATAATATATTAAAATAAACCTGGAGATAAGTTAACATGTTTGGCATCAAGATTGAACCGATATATAAATATCCTGAATTTAAAGGAAAATTTAATAGTTCTACTCTTCAAAATATGAGTGACGAATTTACTTTTTTTTTCAAAGCTATATTACCAGAACTTTTTTACTATTACTGGATAATTGATAGAGATTGTTTTAAATGGCCTGTAGAATTTCACCATCTTAGCACCTATAATTCCGATACAGACGAATATGAAGATGGCCCTATGAAAGAGATTTTGTTTTTTTTTAGTCCTATTGAAGAAAACAATAATTATTATTTAGGATTACCGGGTTTATTACCTGAATACGCTTCATATATAAGTAATGACTGGAATTGTATTCTGGGGTTTAAGGCAAAACCTGATTCCCCTGGTGAGTGGATAAAAAAATACTGGAATGCCAAAAATCGTGGACACTATGTTGCCCGAACTGTTGATATCTGTTTTACGAATATTGACGGTGCTTACTGGGAATTTTTTACGAAGAAAGAAGAATTATTTGAGTCTATCAGATATTCTCTTCAAAATATTGAAGGTATAAGGATTTCAGAACAATCTATTGAAAATAGTTACGGGATATAAATTCCCAATTTATTATGAAATAATACTCAAAATTATATCATTTACCGAAAATTTATTCTTCCTGCAAATTCCTCCATTATGGCCTGGAGAACACTGCCTCCGAGCGAACGTGCTTTATCCGAAATTGTGTTAATATATTCTTCTTTTGCTCTCGGGTCTATATCACCTATTTTAAGATTTTTCGTAACATAGAGGCCGTTTTTTATAAGGCCTCTTAAAACACCTGAAAGCAGTGCATGAACTTCTATATTATTTACCTGTCCTATTAATTCACCTTCAGATATTCTGTCACCTATATTTTTTTCACTGATAAATATGCCATCTGCCGGGGCTCTCACAATTCTTTTCCAGCTTTCTCCGCCTATTTCTCCGGGTATGCCTGTGTCCGGTTCCGCAGATCCTTCATATAAAATCTGTCCGAGAAAATGACCTCTCTGTGTCTCTATTACTCTGTGAACATCCACGCCTGCAGTAAAGCCGGGCCCGAGAGCTATTACGAGAGGAGCCATGTCAATGTTTGTCCCCATATTATATTTCCTCATTGTAACATCTACCAGCACATGGGGATTAAACTCTTTAAGGATTTTACATTCAGGATCTGTAATAACAGGTATATAATCGCCAAAATATTCCGGGATGTGTTTACATGAAATTCCTTTTACCCCTTCTATTGTAATTTCTCCGTCATAGACAGCAGAGGCAAAGGCTACTGTTCTTCTTATAACCAGAGGTTTTTCAAGCTCTGTAATTACTACGCTCATTCCTGATTTGAAGAGTCTGTGGGCGACGCCTGTGGCAAGGTCGCCTCCGCCTCTCAATAAAACTTTAATCTTCATCATCATCTTCTTCTATTGTTTCAGGATTTTCTATTCCGTCTGCCAGAAATAGGAACCTTTCAAGAAGGAAATCCATTTTATCTATTGTAAATATTTCATTTCTTTCCATTGTTCTTTTTATTTCAAGATATGAATGGCACAGATGTAATGATTTTATCGGTTCAAAACATCTTATAGCTCCTCTTACTCTGTCATATGAGAGGAAATCTATAACTTTTTCTTCAGGGCCTCCTTTTATGAGATAGCGACTGTCAAAGTCTTCTGCTCCTATTTGAATATCCTGCTGAAATCCTTTCAGCATGATAGTAAAGATACTTTCGTTCGTAAGGCCAAGTTCAAAATCCGATTTCAGGCAAATATGAAAGGTAAGCTCTCCTGACGAAGGAAAAATTGTAAGCTCTCTGTTTTTATGTTTTCCGGAGAACCGGGGCCATCCTCCTGAACCTGTCGTTATTTCGGCAGAAAAATTATATTTAATTTCTTCAAAGATTTTATTCCAGTCAGTTTTTATTGACAGGTTTACCATCTCCTTTTTTGAGTGATTCTACTCGAATTGTGCTTTAAATGTTATATTATCACAGGTACCGGAAAATATCAAATCATCTTTTTTGAAGGATTTTACAGGAAAATTAAAGAATTATATATTTATTGAACAATCATGAGAGATAGTACGGAGGAGATTATGAAACCGCTTCAGATTCTTTATCTTGTTGCTTCTCACCTGGATTCTCTTCAAATTCAATCAATACTTTCAGAAGGAGGAATCCAATCGGAAACAGTCCTTGTGGATAATGAAGAAAACTTTATTTCTGCTATTGAGAAGAATAGTTTTGATATTATCTTTACCGATTACAGAATCCCTCCTTTTGACGGAATGTCAGCCCTGAAAATTGCTATGGAAAAATGTCCGGAAATACCTGTTATATTTATAACAGATAAATTAGGAGAAGAATTTGCAGTGGAAACACTTCATCACGGGGCAGTTGATTATATTCTGAAAAATTCAATTAAAAGACTCATTCCTGCTGTTAAGAGGGCATTGAAAATAACAGAAGAGAGAAAAAAATTAAAAGAAGCAGAAGAAACTATCAAAAAAGAAAGGGATCTTCTTCAGACAATCACCGATAATATAGGAGCGGGGGTTGCTCTTATTTCGAAAGATTATAAAACTTTATGGGCAAATGATTTTCTGAAAAAAAAATTCGGAGATGTAGAAAATAAATGCTGTTTTTTGACCTATAACAAAAGAAATGAAATATGCCCTGATTGCGGTGTGAGAGATGTGTTTGACCGCGGAAAAGAAATATCAATTCATGAACAGAAAGGGAAAGATATAAATGGTAATGTAATATGGTCACAGATTATAGCAACACCTTTCAAAGACACACGGAGGAATGTTGTTTCCGCACTTGAAATAGTGCTTCCCGTTACGGAGAAAAAAATAGCCGAGGAATCCCTGAGAAAAAGTGAACGGATATTCAGAAATATCGTTGAAAATACCAGTAACTGGATATGGGAATATGACTGTGACGGTTTATTTACTTATTCAAATGGCAGGGTCAAAGATATTCTCGGCTATGCTCCGGAAGAAATACTTGGAAAAAGTATGTTTGATTTTATCGGTAAAAATGACGGCGAAGCAGATCATAAATCTATATTAAATACGGTGTCCTCCATGATACATAAGCATGGTTATATAGTTGAAATGGATACAAAAGTAATTCCCTTTTATAATGAAGACGGTAATCTGAAGGGATATCATGGTATTTCCCGTGATATTACTGACCTTAAAAAGTCAGAAAGAGAAAATATAAAAATCAAGGAAGAACTGGAAGACAGGGTTATAGACAGAACAATTCAGCTTGCAGTGCTTAACAGGGAGTTAAAGGATAATATAGAAGAAAGAAAGAAGATAGAAAAAGAACTGGTTATAGCAAGAAATATAGCGGAAAGTGCGAGTGTGGCAAAAAGCGATTTTATTTCCAGTATGAGTCATGAATTCAGAACGCCACTTAATTCCATACTTGGCTATGCCCAGCTATTTCTCAATGATGAAGCACTTTCTGATGATTATAAAAGAGGTATTAATATTATTTTTAAAAGCGGAAAGCATTTGCTGGGATTGATAAATGATGTCATGGATATGGCTAAAATAGAAAGGGAAAATATGGAATTAGATGAAAAACCGTTTAATTTGCCTGGCATGCTTGATTTTATTAAGAATGTGATAGATGTGAACGTCAGGAAAAAAGAATTGTTATTCCTCTTTGATTATTCTCCTTTAATACCTGATATTGTTCTCGGTGATGAAAAGAGATTGAGCCAGGTATTGATAAATCTTCTGAGTAATGCCGTGAAATTTACGGAAAAAGGACATATAATACTGAAGGTTGACAACATCGAAGGTAAGATAGTTTTTACCGTGGAAGATACAGGTATCGGTATACCCGAGGATAAATTAAAAGAGATATTTCAGCCTTTTAAACAGATTACTCCGATGCTTAAAAAAACGGACGGCACAGGCCTTGGCCTTTCAATAAGCAGGAAACTGGTAAAACTCATGGGAGGAGAGCTTTGTGTGGAGAGCTGTCATGGAAAGAGCAGCAGATTCTGGTTTTCCCTGGATTTGCCTGAAGTATCTCCGGGAGAAATATGCGACTCCAATGATAAAGGTACAATCTCAGGATATAAAGGATATAAAAGAAAAATTTTAGTCGTAGATGATAAAATCTGGAACAGGGAAGTCATTGTAGAATTTCTTGCGAGCAAAGGCTTTGAAGTGGAAGAAGCAGGAAGCGGCTCTGAATGTATGAATAAACTGAACAGTTTTAAACCGGATCTGATTTTTATGGATATTATAATGCCTGATATGGATGGTTTTGAAATTACAAGAAAAATAAGGGATATGCCTGAATGTAAAGATATAAAGATTATAGCTATATCTGCGAGCAGTCCGGAAGAATGGATTGATGGGCTGGTAATATTCGATGATTTTATCGGCAAACCTTTTTTGAGTAAATCTCTTCTGGAGGTAATGAAAAAGTATCTTGCTCTGGAATGGATTTACATGGAAGAAGATGGTAATCATATTTTCGATGAGAAGGATATTATGGAAATTCCTTCTTCTGAAATTCTGAAAAGTCTTTATTATTTTATAAGAGACGGAAATATTAAAGCTTTTAAATCAGAGCTTGCCAGGGTAAATAATGATAAATATGAAGTGTTTTACGGGAAATTGAAAGAACTTTCTGATAATTTTGAAGTTGAAAGACTGGTAAAGATACTTGAAAAACATATAGAAAAGGAATAAGGCTATGGAAAATGAGATTATTTCCAGATCGAAAATATTAATAGTAGATGATCAGCCGGCAAATCTGAGTATTCTCTTTGATTGTCTGGATAATTTGAATGCCACTGTTTTACTCGCTCAGACAGGTAAGAGAGCTGTTGAACTTGCCAGGAGAGAAGCACCCGATATTATTATCCTTGATATTGTAATGCCTGAAATGGACGGATATCAGGTATGTGCTGTATTAAAGGAACAGGAAAAAATCAGGGATATTCCTGTGATATTTATGAGTGCTCTTTCGGATACGGCAAATATTCTTAAAGGTTTTGATGTGGGAGGTGTCGATTACATAACAAAACCCATTCATTACCAGGAAGCAATAGCAAGAATTTCCACTCACCTGAAACTCAGGTATATGGAACAGGAAAGAGTAAAAATGAAAGAAAAACTTAAAGAAAAGGAAAAGCTTGAAAGTCTTGCTGTTATGGCAGGAGGTATGGCTCATAATTATAATAATATTCTCACCGGTATTCTTGGATATGCAGAATTTGCACTCATAGATTTACCGGTCGATTCTCCTGTAAGGGAATCTATTCAGGAGGTTATAAAATCAGGACAAAGGGCTGCAGAGATTACGAAGGAAATATTTCTTTATGCAGAAGGAGGCAATTTTTTACTGGTAGATACGGATCTTACTGTAATGATTAAACAGATAGAAGGTCTTCTGGGACTATCTGTTCCCGGAACATGTACACTGAAATATGACCTTGCATACGATTTGCCTTCTATTTATGGTAATTCTACTGTTATAAGCCATATGTTAATAAATCTTATAGCAAATGCTTCTGAAGCCATAGGAAATAGAAATGGCGTTATCACTATAAGGACAGGTGTTAAGGAATGTTCAGAAGATTATCTTTCAACATGTCATGGCAAAAGGAATATTCTTCCGGGACTCTATGTATTTCTGCAAGTAGAGGATAACGGTTCGGGAATAAAAGGAGAGATTAAACACAGAATTTTTGAACCTTTTTTTACGACCAGATGTGAAGGCAGAGGCCTCGGACTTGCTTCTGTTTACGGTATTATGAAGATACATAAAGGAACTATTATGGTTCAGAGTGAGGAAGGCAGGGGGACTGTTATGACGTTGCTGTTTCCTGTGTTAACGTGATGCGTGATGCGTGATACTATAATCGTGACGCGTCACGCGTAACGCGTCACGCGTAAATTTTCCCATTCACTTTTCACTCTTCACTCTTCACTTTTCACTCTTCACTTTTCACTCTTCACTTTTCACTCTTTACTCTTCACCCTTCACTCTTCACTCTTCACTCTTCACTCTTCACTTTTCACTCTTCACTTTTCACCCTTCACTTTTCACTCTTCACCGGCAAAATGCCTGCATGTTTATAAGCCATAAAAATAATAGAAAGATCCCTTCTGGCTTTATAAAAATCAGAATAAGGTTTTCTATGGTCTTTTCTTCTCTCGTTAATGGCAGAGATAAAATCTGCAGCCAGTCCTTTATTGCCTGTCAGATCAAAAGGATCGGGAATATAAAGATTTGTCAGTTTTTCTGATTTTATATAAATATAAAGACCATTGCTTTCAAAGGTAATTGTACCTTTATCTCCGTAAATATAAGATGTCTGAAAAACTCCCAGAGGAAGGCTTTTTGTGTTCCATGAATAAATGAGTTTTGCTTTAATATTATTTTTATAGGTAAGATCCAGAACGGAAGATCGTTCCGGTGCACTTTCTTTATATCCGGGGAAGGCTGCTTTTACCTCTACCGGCATATCATCTACGATGTCTGACAGGAGTGACACAAAATGAATGCCTCCTTCAAGAAGAGAACCGTATTTACTGCGCCAGTCCGCAGATTTCTGTGTAAAAGCTTTTTTTATGGAAAGGGATTTTATATTGCCGATATATGGCAATAGTTCTTTTATTTTTTTCAGTGATGGTTTGTAATAGTAATTTTCTGCCACCATAAGAAAAGAATTCTTTTGTTTCGCGAAAGTTTCTTCTATCTCCAGAATTTCTTCTTCTGAAATACACATGGGTTTTTCTACGAGAACATCTTTATCTGCTTCCAGGGATTTGACTATCTGATCTTTATGAAATTCCGGCGGGGAACAGATTATTACTCCGTCTATATTAGAATCTGCAAGAACTTCATCAAAACTGTTAAAAAATCCACTTCCTCCTGACTTTTTGTTAAGTGCTTCCGCTTCTTCTTTAATTATACTGTAGAAATAAAATTTAACTTTTCCTGATAATTTTTTGACATGGCTTTGAGCTATATGGCCGCAGCCTATGATACAGATGTTTTTCATATAATCTTGATGCGTGATGCGTGAACATAACGTACCGGACGAAAATACATGTTCGTCCCTGCTCACTGGTAACTGCTCACTGGTCACTGCTCACTGTTTCCCCCCTTCACTATAATATCTGCCGCCCTTAAAGAATTGGCGACAATGGTCAGACTCGGATTTACTCCGGCAGATGTGGGCATAAAACTTCCGTCCAGAACATATAAATTTTTAATACCATGGAATCTGCAGTTTCTATCAAGAACACTTGTTTTCGGATTGTCTCCGAAGCGGAGTGTTCCTACTGCATGAGAAAAACTGTCTATATACATTACATTCGGTATAAGGCCCCCTGATTTCCTCAAAATCTTTTTTGCCCTCTCTACCAGGTAATCTCTTCTCTGACAGTCTGCTTTACTGTATTGATGTTCTATTTTTATCAGAGGCAGTCCGTATCTGTCTGATTGTTCCGAAAGAGTAATTCTGTTTCTTTCGTCAGGTTCATCCTCTGCTATACAGAGAAGATTCTGTATGTAACCTGCCATGGTAGCTGCTGCAGTTTTCAGTCCCGTGGGAGCAAAATGTCTGAGAACCACCGGGGGAGGTGTGTAAATGTCCTGTATAATACCTGTGGCACTGTTCATTTTATCCCTGAAATCTTCGTAAAAATCTGTAATACACAGCTGTTTATGAAATACGTGCTGAGGATTTGTTTTGAACGGGAATACATAACTTACCACGGCATTACAGTGTCTCATCAGGTATTTCCCGGCAATAGAATGATTTTTATGATTTGTAAGAGCTGACCTCAGAATTATTGCTCCGCTGTCTATTGTTCCGGCACTTAAAATGAATATTTTCGCTGAGAGTGTGAAGCTTTTATTTGATTTTTTGTCTATACATTCAATTTCTTTAATTTCACCGGCATTTTCTATAACTTTTTTTACTATAATGCCTGTTCTCAGTTCCATATTAAAATCTTTTGCTTTTTTTATGAGTATTGCTGACGCATCATTTTTTGCACCTATTTTACATGGAAAACCGTCACATGTGTTACATTTAATACAGAGAGGTCTTTCTTTATTGGCAAAATTAATTGTCATTGGTAATTTAAATGGTTTGTATCCCAGGTTTTCTGCGGCTTTATATATTCTCTGCGAAGGAGGGGAGAGTTCTATCTGTTTAAAAGGATACGGAGCTGACCTCGCGGGTTCACAGGGATCTTTACCATCTTCTCCGTATACTTCAAGCAGCTCTTCCGCTTTTGTATAATATGGTTCGAAATCGGAATATTTTACAGGCCAGGAATGAAAATCCTGTTCTCTCATCCTCATGACTGCACCGCCGTAAAATACCGAAGCTCCTCCGACTACTTCGTTGTGATAGAGTTCTTTAAAGATTTTATCTTTATATTGTTTTATCAGGAGCGGACTGTCACCTCTGTATCTCTTATCGACAAGGATTTCTTTCGGATCCCAGTCTTTATCATCTCCTTTAATAAAATCCCCTCTTTCAAGGACAAGGGTCTTAAAACCGGCTTTTGACAGTGTATATGCTGCAGAAGCTCCGCCGAAACCGCTTCCTGCAATAATTACATCGTAATCTGTTGAATTCATATAGTCCTTTCACGCTCTTTCCCGGACAGGCGAAATATTAATAAATCTCAAATTATCAGAATGTGAAGCAAAAGTCAATGATTAAATTCTATATATAGAAAATATTTTCAGTAGTACCTGGGAACGACAATTGAATAACTGGCTCAATTATATTACTGAAGTGAGTAGTGAATAGTGAAAAGTGAAAAGCCAGAAAACCTTATCTAATCTGGTTTATAACATATTAAAATATTAATTGCTTATGCTCAGGCCAGTAAATCGTGACGAGTAACGCGTAACGCGAGGAAAGAGACTATTAATTAAATTTTACTCCTTTAAAATAAACAGAAAACCCTGATTAACAGGGTTTTCATTGTTTTTTATTTTTGAACGAGTCCTTACAATCATGGTGGCAGGATTTTTTCTTCTGCTATTGAATAAAAATATATTACTGACCTGAGCAAAAGCATGTAATAAAATTTTTTCCTCCCGTCACGCGTCACGCGTCACGAGAGCAGTTATGTATTATTTATGCTTACCTCAGTATTCTAAAATCTCCGAGCTGTTTTTTCTAAGGTTTTGCTGCTGAAACTATGAAGAACAGCCGCAGGGTCTGATGAGAAATTGTCAGTCCTCCCGTTACCGGAAAGGAGAAATGAAATGAAATTTACTACAAAACAGATGGTTCTTATGTCTCTTCTTGCAGCGATAAACGGAGTAATAGAAATTACCCTGGGAAATTATTTTCATGCTCTCAATTTTTATTTTACCGGAAATGTCATGATCGGATTTAACTGTATAGTCTATATAGCAGGGAAAAAAGCTGTTCCCATAAGAGGAAGTATTGTAATAATAGGTTTTATAAGTGCAGTTATTAAAATACTTTTCGGGTGGAATATAAATGCCGCTTTTGCTATATTTATAGAAGCTGTATTAATGGAGCTTGTTATGAACATTACAGGTTTTAATATAACAGGAACAGTGCTGGGAGCAGTAGCTGCAAATATATGGGCTTTATGTCAGAAAATTATAGTGGTCGGACTCATAGGCGGAGAAGGTTTTTTTGTTACCCTGAGAACTGTTACGGATAAGGCATCGGTTTTTTTCAATATCGATAAAAGTTGTATCTTTTTACTTTTATTTCTTATAATAATTTTTTACTCTCTCTGGGGAGTCCTTTTCGGTGCCATAGGATGGAAGGTTACAGGACGATTAAGAGTTTAAAATTATTTCTGTAAAATGATGTTTTATCCGTCATCACGCGTCACGATATATAAGGACGTTTCACCCCGCGTCACGCGTCACGCGTCACGCGTCACGATATATAAGGAGTTGTTTTTATGAAAATGACAAAAAAAGAGCGAATAATTGCCGTTCTTAATAAGGAAAAAACTGACAGAATTCCTGCAAGTTTCTGGAGGCATTTTTACGAATATGAAACAGATGCAGAAAGTCTTGCCCGTATAATGGTAGATTATCAGAAGGAAATGGACTGGGATTTTATGAAGGTAAACTTCAGGGAAAGCTATCATGATGAAGCATGGGGGACAAAATATGAATTTTACAGGGATGGCGTGACAAAACCGAAGCAATTATATTATCCTGTGAAAACACCGGATGATTATAATCATATAAATGTTATTGACCCTCTTGACAGTCCTGTTCTCAGAGAGCAGCTTGATGCCCTGCATCTTATTAATAAATCTATGGGCAGGGAATTGTTTTTTGTAATGACTGTTTTTACTCCTTTTGCTGTTATTTTAAAGCTGGTAAAGAATATTGACGTTTTAATGGAGCATGTAAAGAATCATAAGGATATAATTCATAGAGTATTGAACAATATAACATGTACCTTTGAAAAATTTATGGAAGAGGCTCTTAATACCGGGGTTTCCGGTGTGTTTTATGCAACGCGGTACTGGGCGAGTAAGGATTATTTTACAGAGGAGCAATTCAATGAATTCTGTCGTCCTTACGATATGAGGTTACTTAAGGTTGTAAAAGACTGTCCTTTTAATATTCTCCATGTCTGCCAGGGGAATAATATGCTTGAGAAACTGGCCGATTATCCCGTCCACGGTTTTCACTGGGATTCATGCGATAAAACAAATATGTCTCTTAAAGATGGTAAGGATATTGTAAAGGGCATTGTTATGGGAGGGATAAATCACAGAACTACTATAGTTAAAGGTTCTTCCACTGATTGTATCAGAGAGGCAGAGCAATCTTATTCCACTACAGGCGGTAGGGGATGGCTCCTTGGAGCAGGCTGTACTTACCCCGTTTCAACTCCCGTTGAGAATCTGAAAGCCCTGAGAGAGTTGGCTCTGTAAAATAGTGAGTCGTGAGCAGTGAGTGGAAAGAGTTTAACTCACGACTCACGACTCACGACTCATTACCAGTTGTAAAATTTATCCAGCACTACAGGCAACTGTTTTTTCCACCAGTATTCATGATGATCACATGGTGCAGGCCATACATCGTACCAGTGCCTTATATTTTTTGCACTTAACAGATGATGGAAATGGTCATTGTCTCCTTTACATATATCATTTTCTCCGCAGAACATCCATAGGAGAGATTCATTGTTGTACATATGATAAAACCATGGATCTCCCAGACCCGGTATATAATCTACGGGATTATTTAAATATACGTTCGTATCATAGTAACCTTCGAGATACTGCCTTATGTCAAATAGGCCCGACATAGAAACTGCGAGTTGAAAGCAGTCGGGGTGTTTCAGGAATAAGTTGGTAACATTATACCCGCCAAAGCTTGCCCCCATACATCCTACAAAGGGGTTGTGAGTCATATTTCTCACAAACGGTACCAGTTCATGTACTATATATCCTTCATAACCTGTAGCCCAGTTCATTCTGTCAGCCGGGTGTATGTATCTGTTATACCAGCTTTCCTGATTGATTGAATCTATAGCAAAAAACTGCATGTTTCCGTTCTCAATCCAGGGAGCAGCATCTTCCTGAAGTCTGTAGTAATCTATTTCTCCATGTTTACCGCCGCAGGTAGGAAAATAAACCATTGCAGGCCCCCAGTTACCTATACGAAGTACGCCCATGTTCATGCCTGCTCTATGGCTGTACCATTCATAATATTGAACTTCCATAATAATAATTTTCTCCTTTCAATAACAATTCGGAAAATTTATCTGGTTATTATAATTTATTTTTTTTTTCTGATCAAGGTATTTCCTTACACTTAGTACCGTAACAGATAAATTAGTAACCAAAATCTTATATATCGTGACGCGTAACGCGTAACGCGTGACGCGTTACGGGAGCAGAAACTTTATATAAGCACATGATACGTAATTTTTTGGATACTCTTTTACCTGGTGTGGT
>JBEHWO010000040.1:0-27983 GCA_040217695.1 Vulcanimicrobiota bacterium
CGTGACGGGAGGAGACAAAATCACAGATTATCCGGTGTTGTAATTACCGCTGGCAGCACTTAGAGTGAAAAGTGAAAAAAATAGAATTTTACTTACTATTCACTTTTCACTACTCACTACTTATCAGACAGGAGCAAAACATATTATGAACTATAAAGTATTATTGCTGGACCCGGATAAATCAGGTCTTGCGAAAGAAACAAGGGAATTAGAACAGGGAGGCCTTACAGTAATAGGAGCCACAAATTTTGCCGATGCATGTAATCTGTTAAAAGAAGACGGTTCCATCCATGCAATCCTCACAGAATGGGAATTACCTTTAAATAACAGCAAAACAGCAGGAAAAATGGAAGGCTATCAGATGTTTCAGGAATTTCTGAAGATTCGTTATGAGCTGTTCATCTATCTATTTACATCGGAAAAAAATGCCAGAACCAGCGGAGGCATAATAAACGGCTATTTTTACAAAGGCGACAGGGATTATGATGATATTATACGCAAGATTACAAGCGAGGTAATCAGTAAAAAAACAAGAGCACCATTTTTTGAAAAACTTGTGAGATACGCAAACAGAACAGTAGATTCATGGCATACTCCCGGCCATGCATCGGGGTATTCGGTAAAAAATTCACCATGGGTAAAAGGTTATTACGAATTCTTCGGCCCGAATCTCTTTAAATCGGATGTGTCAGTATCTGTTCCCATGTTAGATTCCCTTCTGTCTCCGACAGGGGTAATAAGAGATGCACAGGAACTTGCGGCAAGAGCTTTCTGTGCAAGATATACATTTTTCTGCACGAACGGTACATCTACGGCAAATAAAATTTTGCTACAGACCCTTCTGAAACCGGGTGATGCCATACTTCTGGATCGTAATTGCCATAAATCGGTTCATTACGGAGTTATCATAAGCGGAGCTGAACCTGTATATCTGCTTCCTTCCATAAATAATAATTACGGTATTTTCGGGCCTGTACCCAAAAAGAGAATCTATGAAACAATGGATAAAGCCATAAAGGCAGGGAAAAGATTGAAAGCCCTTATTCTTACGAACTGCACCTATGACGGTCTTATCTATGACATCGAAGATATAGTCGAGGAAGCACATAAACGAAATATAAAGGTTATCATAGATGAGGCATGGTTCGGTTATGCAAGGTTTCATCCCGAATTCTATCCATGTGCCATGACGGCGGGAGCAGATTATGCGACACAATCAACCCATAAAACAATGAGCGCTTTCAGTCAGGCTTCCATGATTCATGTCAACGATCCAGATTTTGAACGGATCAGAGATTTCTTTATGGAAAATTTCTGTCTCCACTCATCTACGTCTCCCCAGTATCCCATGATAGCTTCCCTGGATGTGGCAAGAAAACAGATGGTGATGGAAGGATATAGCTTACTGTCCAGAGCATTAAAAATGTCCGATTCTTTAAAAAAATCCATTAATTCACTGCAAAAATTCAGAGTCCTCGAACTTGAAGACATGATTTCCGATGAGATAAAAGATGATCATATAAAACTGGACAGAACAAAAGTAACAATAGACATATCAAAATCAGGTTTCTCAAGTAAAGAAGTCGAACATCTCCTTTCAAGCAAACATGATATTCAAATAGAAAAATCCACATTTAATACGATTACCATATTGATAACAATAGGTTCCACTCAGTCCAAAATAAACAGGCTCTTCCTTGCTCTGGAAAATCTGGAACTATTAAGCGGCAATATACATAAAAACGGTGCCATGAGAGATTTCAAGCTTGCTCTTTCACCTATAAAAATCAAACCGAGATATGCCTATTACTGTGATGGCGAACATATTTATTTAAACTCCGCAGCAGGAAAAATCTGCACGTCCATGATTGTCCCCTATCCTCCCGGCATACCTTTACTTGTTCCGGGACAGCTTATTACAGAAGAAATAGTTCAGGCTCTACAGACTTACAGAGAACATAATGTGGAAATACATGGACTCCATGACGGTATGGTTAAAGTAATGACAGAAGAAGAAGAGAAGGATCTTATCAGGAGAGGTTATGGCATAAAAGCTCTGTCAGAGGCTGACAGATGAAAGATCCCGGCATATTATCCCTTATTCCCACAGTAATTACAATTCTTGTGGCACTCGTGAGCCACAGGATAATTTTAGCTATGTGTCTCGGTATTGTATCGGGAGCAATAATCCTGGAACACAGCGGGTTTATAAGTATTATTAAAAATATATGTCATTACGGGTATATTATATGTTCTGATCCGGAAAGACTGAAAATAGCATTGTTTTTACTGCTTGTAGGAGGACTGCTCGGTATAATCTCAGAAAGCGGAGCCTATATAGAATTTGCAAAAAAACTCGTAAAATATTTAAATTCTGCGGTAAAAGTAAGGTTAACAACATTTATTCTGGGCATATTGATATTTTTTGATGATTATGCAAGTGTCCTCATTGCCGGCACTTCCATGAGGAGTATTACGGAAGAAAAGAAAATTTCTCCTGCTCTTATGGCCTATATTGTAGATACAGTTGCCACAGTCGTATCAATAACAATATTATCTACCTGGTCGGCCTTTGAAAGTTCTCTTATGGTTTCGTCGGCAGAGTCGGCAGGCATAAAAAAATCTGCAGTAGATCTGCTTCTATCGTCTCTTCCCTATCATACATGCACTTACTGCGGTATTTTTCTTGCTTTCCTTGTAGCCTTAACCGGGAAATGGTTCGGGAAAAGTTTTGAACATAAAGAAACCGTAGAAAAAAAAGAAGAAACTATTATCGGTAAAGGGGCGGGATTCATTCATGTCTTTATACCCATATTAACACTCATATTATGTGCCATAGGAGGACTTTTATACAGTGGTTATAAAAAATTCAACACTCTGAAAAATGCTGAAATAAATATTATAAATCTCCTGGGAGATGCGCCTACCATACATATCTTGATTTTTGCAACTCTTATGTCTCTTCTTATCTGTATAATACTTCTCAAGAAGGACAGAATAATGCCTTACGGAACTATGAGAAAAAGTTTTCTTACAGGAGTAAAACATATGGTTTCCGCTTCTCTTCTTATTATTTTATCAAAAGGTCTTTCACAGATTTCCGGTGATCTCGGCACAGGCATTTATATTACCGGTATATTCAGTCCTTTTGTAGGCTATGAAACACTTCCTGCCATAATAACAGTCATAGCCGCACTGGTAACAATCGCCACAGGCATAAGCTGGAGTTCAATGGCCATTCTCATGCCCATAGCATATGATATGGCTTTAGATAAAGGTGGAAGTGAGTTGCTTGCCATCATGGGGGGGGCAGTAATATCGGGATCCATACTGGGAGGACTTTTTATTCCCTATTCCGATACGTCTGTCATGGCTTCTTCTGCCTTTAAAATTACTACAGTCTATCATGTGAAAACACAATTTCCGCAGGTTATGACAGTTCTGGGAGTGTCTCTTGCAGCATATTTATTGATTGGCTTCGGGGTGAATTTATGGGCAGTTTATCTTATGGCGGCAGCAGTGCTTGGAGTGGCGCACTGGAGGTTTGCAAGGTGACACAGCCAATAAAGCAACTTATATAGTAAGATAAAAGATAGCTCTAATAGATTTATTATATGCATATAGATTTCACAGTCTTTAATAAATGCTCTGCGAAGAAGTATTTCTATAGCTTTTGCACCCGGTTCATCTCCAAGGAAAGCTATTAATCCACAGGCATCTAAAGCAAAAAGTTCTTTCATTTCTCCATGTCCCTGTCTTCAGCTTTGTATTTAAGATAAGTTTCTGTGCAAAAATTACTCCCTTTTAAACATCCTCTTGCCTGTGAAACAGGGTCATTTTCTATAATCTTCAACAAAATTCCTTCTGCAGTCTCTATAAATTCAATATTTTTACCTTTAAGTTTTTCTACAATATTATCAGGAAGAGGTAAATATTTGTCATTCAATAACATATCTGCCATAGGATCACCACCATGTGTTCATTGATTATCTGATTATATTATAACATATAACAGGATTTGCGAGAATATCTATTATATTTCCCTCTTCCATACAAGAGAATATCTCCAGAATAGATGACGTTTTATTTCGGCTCCGGGAATTATCTTATCTACTATCCTTCTAATTTCCTTAAGAGTCATATATGTGTCATTTTTTTGATGTTCCTGCCATGCTGACTTTTCCTCCTGATTTTCCCTCAGATGTCCTGTTTTGATAAAACCTGTAATGATATTCAGAGGCACAGAAAGAAAATCGAAGAAATAATCCATTATGTCACAGGAAAGAAAGAGATCTAAAATAATCAGGGAACCTCCTGGCTTAAGAACTATAGCCGCTTTCCTAAAAAATTCCTCAATAGGAAGATGATGGGCAGTGGCAATGGTCACTATAGCGTCACAACTCTCAGGTTCTATGTCATAACCCATAAAACCAGCCTTAACATATGTAATGTTTGTCAATTGAGATGCCATAGACCTGGCTTTCGCCAGCATTTCCTCTGAAATATCCAGAGCTATTACTTCTCCGGCATATTTGATCAAAAGCCTGGAAAACTCTCCTGTACCGCACCCTACCTCAAGAACTTTCTCCATATGTACAGGCAAAAATTTCAATAAATATTCATGATAAAACCTGTTATGATCCCATTTATTTTCATCAAGGAGAGCAATCCTGTCAAAATCTTTTGCTATGATTTCATTGTAAGTCATATTCAATAAAGAATCTCTATATATCTTATATCCTGTCCGTCTTTTACGGTTAATTTCATGCTGCTTCCGGCAGGCCTTACAAACAATCTGTTGAGGCTGACGAGATCCATTTTAGATACTTTCACATCATCTATGTCCAGTAAAATCATTGAAGCTTTCACGCCACCTTTAGCTAAAAAGCCTTCTTTTATCATGCCTGTAAATTTACATTCTCCGCCGGGAGTAAAATAGGCATATCCTCCGGCACCTTTCATATTTGCTTCACATACAGTATAAATACAATCAGGATCTATGATAATATTTTTAACTGTGGAAGGCTCTGTATTTCTTACATCTAAAAAAAGCGAGGAACCTTTTGCTATAAAGACTTTTTTTGTATAATTTTCAAGATAGGTCTTTACTTCTATGAGTGTATATATATCTTTATCTCCCCTGTTTTCAATCTTTATGCCTGTTATATATTCGTTCCCCTTCTTTTTGCTGTCCAGTACAGTAATGGAATATTCTCCGCAACCTTTTTCATAAACATAATCTTTAAAGAAATTCGTTAAATCTACAGAACTGAATTTCTGCATAACATATTTAAAATCTTCAGTAGTCACAACTTTACCTCTGAAAGTCTCAACATATTCTTTCATGCTCTTAAAAAATGCTTCTTCTCCCATGATAAACTCAAGTGTTTTAAGTATCATTGCACCTTTAAAATAAGCCACCGCCACCTGGAGATCCCTTTCGTCTATATCAGACATTAAAGGCATATCCGAGCCGTAATAACTCATATAAACCATTTTGAGGCGTCTGAAACTTTCCATTTCTACGTCTTTATCAAATACAGACTTTAAAGCTATAATCTCCGAATATTTGGCAAAGCCTTCAAAAAGCCAGTAATCTTTAGAAGCATCTGCTGCAACTACATTTCCCCACCATGTATGTGACACTTCATGAACTATATTCCTTGAAGGAAACAGTATGTCATTATTATTTATCTCTTTCGTAAAATATTCTTCTCCCACAGTCATGGAATTAAAAAGCCCGGAATAGCCGCCTGTCACACCTGCCGGTATTGCCATTACCTTGTATTCCTTAAGACCTGTTTCACCAAAGTGTTCCTCAAAATATTTATAGGATTTATATATGACATCTGCCACATAATCTATATTTTTATCTATGGAATTATGAGGGACATAAAGTTTTATGCTGAAATTACGGGGATAAATTTTTTCTATTTTTTTACATGGCAGAGCAAAAAAATAAAGGCTCCTGTCTGTTATATGCTCATAATTTTTCCATCTGTAAATTTTTCTTCCCTGATGTTCCGAAATATAATCAAGTCTTCCTGAGGCCATAACCTCAAGATGGGATGGTACATCAATAGTAAGAGTAAAAGGAGGCAGTCTTTCGGGAGAGGATTTTTTTATTTTCGGGAACCAGTTATCTGTTCTTGTTATGGAAGCATTTATTCGACAATCCTGCTTCGATATATTAAAGGCGAAATCAGAATATATATCATCTTTCTCCTTTACCGGACAGATTCTGTAAGTAATAAGAAGTTTGTCTGTTTTTCTATCTTTCAGAGGAAGATTTATTATATTATCGTTGAAAGTGTATTTTAATTCCTCCTTACCTGAATAGACTCTGAGATCTCTCACTTCTGTTCCTCTGAAATATTTACCGACACTGATTTCAAGGTCTTTTTCCTGTGAGGTAATATCCATCAAAGCTTCTATCTGCAAAGAATCATACTGTGGTGATACTCTTACGGCGATATCATAATAATTTATTGAATCAGTCAATTCTGCCGCAGACATCATATTAAAAGACAGGATAAACAAAAATACGGAAAAAAACAAAAATTTCATATCAAAAATCCTTTCCAAATGAAAACAGGCGAACCGATGTTCGCCTGTTTTAAAAAAATTATAGTCGATTATCTGCCGCCAAGATATTTATTTACAATATCCTGAATGTCCGGATCTTTCTCACCTTTGCTCACAGGGAAGAGTTTATAATCAACACCTACAACCTGTTTGCTGTGAGGATCTACTTCAAGGGACACATCACCTACATATTTTCCGTGAGAAGCAGCTTCCACTACAATTGTTTTTCTTCCGTCAGGATTATTGACTTCTTTGGGATCCTGAAGTTCCTGATGGTCATGGCCTGCTACTATGACATCTATGCCGGGAACACTTGAAGCGGCATCGACGCAGCGATTTATTCCTTCATGGGCAATTATTACAATTACTTCTGCTCCGGCTTTCTTTGCTTCCGGTACCACCTTTGCTGCTGCACTCTGTATTGAGTCTACTCTTACATCATAACCGACTTTCGGATGGGCCTTTGTGGCCATCTTCGGCGTGCATAGTCCTATAATACCTACTTTAACACCGTTTATATCCTGTATTACGAAAGGTTTTGTATGTTCAAGAGCTTTACCGCTTGACTTATAGGTAATATTTGCAAGTAAAGTCTGTGCATCCAGTTTTGGAAGTAAATTATCTTCAAGATATTTACCGCCATGCTGGAATTCATGATTTCCGGGAACAACAAACTCCATACCTACTTTATTAAATATTTCAGGCACAGGTCCCCAGAACTGAGGGCCCGGCTTATCATTGAAACTCTCATATGTAACATCGCCTGTATTTACTATAATGGAATTTTCATCTCCGTAAACTTTTTCTCTCTTTTTTATGACTGCTGCTTCACCGGCAAATTTCTCAAATTTCGGATCATGTTCGTCATTCGTATGGATTATCCCTATTGTGACAGGAGAACCTCCGCCTTTAACACCTGCTGCTTTCATTACACCGCCGACAGTAGGCTCTGCAAGCTGGAAATGCCAGTGTTTTTCAGGTATATCAGTATCATTCTGCCCTATAGATACTGCATCTTTATCCATAAAAGCAGAAAGGGCATTCAAATCTATGCCACCTTCTTTGGCTGCAACCTGTTTTGTACCGGAAGCTTTTAAATTACTGACAGGACCCATTTGATTTGATATTTGCATTCACATTCACATCCTTAATAATTAATAATTTTATCTTAAATTTTGTAAGATCTACTTCAACTACTTACAGGATAAAGAAATTTGCGATAAAAAGCAATAGTATTTTGTTAATAAATTGTTAACATTTATACTGATGAATTGTAATGAATATTACACCCTCATTTCTTTATCTTTTTCTTCTTTTTAACAATAACAACCTTTTGTTCATTCTCATCGGCAGGTTTCTTATCAAGTAAAATTTCAACTGGAGGTTTAAATGTGGCCCGGAGCTCATCCGTCGGTAAAACTTCTACAAAATCATTTATTTCACCGTAACTCTCTTTAAGCAGTTCTTCTATATTTTTCTCAGGTGTAACAGGAACCTTTTCTTCCTCCGGTTCTGCAGGTTCCAGGAAAAACTGCGGTAATGATTCATCTTCTATTTTATCGGATGTTTCAGGAGAGACACCGAAAAAACCGCCTTTCGGAATACGATCATCATCTATTTCAGGAGGAGGTTCATCTTCATCTCCAAGCATATCCAGAAGTTCTATGGGGAAAGCTTCTTCTTCCTTACGAGAAAAAGGACTGAAAAAATCTTCTGACTCACCGGGAAAATCAGTAACTTCTGCTCTGTCACTCTGGATTATAAGATCATCAAATATCTCATCTTCTGATTTTACAGAAAATCTGGCTTTCTTTTTTTTCTTCTTTTTTACAGGGACGTCATATACATCTTCAGAAGAGATAAGTTTTTTCTTCTTCTTTTTTTTACGTACCGGTTCTTTCCCGTCTTTATCCTTTACAGAAAACTCTTCTGCTGTTTCATAAGAAACAGATTTTTTCTTCTTTTTCTTCTTTTTTACAGGTACTTCCTCACCGGAAGATATAAATGTTTTATCCTTTACAGAAGGCACTTCTGCAGTTTCACGGGAGATATTTTTTTTCTTCTTTACAGATACTATTTTAGCATCATCGGGAGCAACAGGTGCCTTGATTTTTACAGAAGTCACTTCCCCTGTTTCACCGGAAATAAGTTTCTTCTTCTTTTTCTTCTTTTTTACAGGATGGCCGGCCTCAAAAGAGACAAATTTCTTCTTCTTTTTTTTCTTTTTAACAATTCCGTCACTGCCGGGAGAGGTAATGCTTTTTTCCTTTACCTGAATTACCTGGCCGGCTTCAGAGGAGATAAACTTTTTTTTCTTTTTTTTCTTTGGAGAAACAATTGCTGTTCCTCCTCCCTGTTCACTTTTCTGAGACTCCTCTGACACATTAGATTCAGTATGAATATCTTTTAATTTTTTTTTCTTCTTTTTCTTCCCCGGTATAGACAGGACATCTTCTTTATTTATCATAAGTTATTTAAACACCAAATCTCTATATTATTTCTTTAGAATTATATCATTACTATGATAACAGGTCAATTAAGGAAATAACAATTTTTATAAAAACATTTTTTTATTACTGACATGTATTACCCTTATGCTATAAGGATTTTTTTAAAGGAAAAATCTACTTTTGTCGAATTAATTGGAATAAAATATATCTTCATTTAACATCTTCTATTTACGAAAGGACAGATATTTGTCTAATATAGAAAATTTTTTAAAAGACCTGTCTTCTGCAGGTAATCAAATAGACAGGATAAGATTGCTGAGAAAAAATAAAAATGACATTACGGAAGAACTGTTCTGGATTCTTCATTTTTACACGACAGTTTTTTTAATTAAAGGCAAATGGCCTCAGGCTCTGGAATTAATGGAACTGGTCATGGAAGTAAGTGATCTTATAAACACAATGGATCTGAATCTACACAGCAAATATCTTCAGGTTTCTTTCTATCACTGTCTGGGAGAATTCAACAGAGCAGAAAATCTGTTAAAAGAAAGGCTCAATATACATAATTTTCTGAAAGAATGGGATAAACTTGCTGACAGCTATTATCAGTTAGGAAAAATTTATATCTATAAAGGCAACTATAACAATGCTCTTGAAGCCTTAAAAAAAGCAAGGGAATATTACTTAAAAACAAAAGATGAAGAAAAAATAACTTCCATTCTTCTTGATATAGGAGAGATTTATTTCACCGGGAATGACTTTGATAAAGCTTTAATTTATTTCAAGGAAGCCTGCCATCACAGTAAAAAAGCCGGAATAAATTCGATAGAAGTAAGAAGTCTTAACTGGCTTGGTTTTATAGAGGATATCATGGGTAATACCCAGGAAAGTCTGTCGAAATTTCAGGAAGCAAGCAGAAAAATTAAAAATCCTATGAGTAATGAACTAATATTATCTCTCGCCAGTCAGGCAAGGGTATTAAAAAACATGGGATATTATAAAGAAGCTTTTCTTTATTACAGACAGATTTTAGAAATAAGAAGGGAAATTGATTTCAAACAGGCTCTGGGGAAAAACCTTTATTACAGAGGTTTAATATTAATGAATACAGGACTTCCGGACAGATCATATAAATGCTTCAGAGAAGCATTGAGTATATTCAGACAGATTGGAGACTGGCAGACAGAAATGTCTGTACTTTTTTCAATAGGAATAGTTCGCTGGAAAATGGGAGAAACCATTGATTCAATATCATTTTTTATAGATGAATCTCCGGAAAAAGACAGAAAAAAAACAGAACCTTACATACCTGAAAGTTATGCTTTCAGTCCTGTACCGCTTAAATATGCAGACAGAGGAGTTACAGAATTTCACATGGCTCCTTATATAGGTAAAATACAGTACAATTCAGGTATAATATATGAATATTCTCAGGAAGGAGCAGACAAATTATTTCAATTACTCGAAGGTTTCCTTGGAAGAGAACAAAAAATAAAAGATGATACATACATCATATCAACCCCCGTAGTTAATCGCAAAATACTTCAGGAAGAATTAAAAGAACTTGCCATGTTATCATATCAACTCGGTAATTATACGGAAGGACTGAAATATTTAAAAAAAGTTCTGAATATAATATTATACAGACACGATGATAATGAAACGTCTGATATTATGGAATTTATAAAAGAAATTTATCTCCAATCAGGAGATTATCAAAAGGGAGTAAAATTTTTTTCCTCTATTATTGAAAAAGCATGTGCAAGAAAAATGGAAAGAACTGCCGGAGGAGCATATCTTTTTACAGGTAATCTTCTGGTAAAAGGAAAAAGATTTTCAGAAGCAATGCTTATGTTTCGAAAAAGCCTGGAAATAAAAAGAAAAATCGGCGAAAGAAAACCTGTTATTCATGCTCTTATAGAACTCGGTAAATTTCATAAAGCTCAGAAGGGATATTCCATTTCGGAGAAATATTTTAAAGAAGCTCTGGAAGAATGTAATAAAGGGATTAATATCGAAGAAAAATTAAATGTTTTACAACTGGTGGCCTCTCTTTTTACCCATCAAAAAAAACTGGATAAAGCCGTGGAAACCTACAGTGAACTTGCCAGGGAAACACAGTATCTGAGTGATAATGAGAAAAAACTTTCTAACATTTTACTTGCAGGAAACAACTGTGATTTCCTGGGCTCCCCCCATGTTGCGTTAAATATTTATATAAACGGAATGTCTGTCGCATACAAATATAAATCTACAAAATGGCTGTGCACTTTTCTGGAATATGCAGGAAGAATTTATGAAGATACCGGAAAATACAGTAAAGGAGAAGCCTGTTTCAAATACAAATTAACATTATCGGAAAAAGAACATATGACGGAAGATATTGTTGTAAGCCTCACCTATTTGAGTTATCAAAAATTTATAAAAGGCCACATAGATGTATCAGAAAATCTGATAGAAAAATCACTGAAACTTGCGGAAAATATAAACAATAAAATTATAGCATGGAAAACCCTTCTGACAGCAGGAAGGATAAAACTGGAACTGGGAAAAATCAATGAAGCATACAAACACTTTCTGGACTCCTATAATCTTGCAACAGAAGGTTTCCCCATAGAATCCATGGAAGGAGCCAGTAATTTTCATCTTGCCATAACGCTTTACATGAAAGGTAAAATAAATCAGTCACTATTTTATCTCAGAGAAGCTTCCAGATTTTACGGTGAAGAGTTGAAAGAAGAGAATTTCTCTCTTTATCCCAGAAGAAAAGCCCATACTTACACCTGTACAGGATTGATTTCCCTTATGGTCGGTAAAACGGACGAAGCCTGTAAATATATAGAAATGGCAATGAATCTTTATAAAGACATGGGACTCATTACCGGTATGGCAGAAGCCATATCTACGATGGGGGAAATCTATCAAAAACGGGGGGATTATGAAAAAGGAGAAAAATATTTCAAAGAAGCTCTGATTCTGTATAAAGAAACAGGAAACACCGTTGGAAAAATTCGCACATTGAACAATTCAGGTAGAATTTATCTGTATACCGGAAACTACGGCAAAGCAAAAGAATATTTCGAAGAAATTTTAAACAATGAAAAAACAGGGCATTTTAAAATAATCTATGGCTGTACAATGGAGAATATGGGTTATACCATGTGGTGTCTGAATAATCACAGTGAAGGAATAGAAAAAATAAAACATTCTATTGCATTATTTCAGGATATGGAGTATGAGATTGGTATAGTAAGAGCAAGGAAAAATTCAGGATGTTTCTCCGTCAGTCAAATAAATGATTCTCAAAAAGAACTTCTTCTGGCCCTTGATTTAAGTCAGAAATACTGTTTTTTAAATTATCAGACAAATATTTTATTTCAGCTGGCAGGGCTGAAAAGAATAGAAGGAGATTACAGCAGAGCCTATGAATATCTGGTACAGGTAAAAGAAATTTCACAAAAAATCTTCAGACCTGACCTGTCATGGAAAATCAATTTTGATATGGCAAGACTTGCCATGAATCAGAACAGATACGGTCAGGCAGTAAGCTATTACCAGAAATCCATAGAAGAAATTGAAAATTATTTCTGGTTTCCCCTTCTGGATATCAGGGAACATAATTTCCATAACACCTGTGATTACAGAGAACATAAAGTATATGAATATTTTATAGATTATTTTCTGGAAACAGGACAGAATGAAGAAGCTTTTACACTTATAGAAAGAACAAAAGCATTGAAGAGAAGTAAAGAGAGTCAGTATAAAAACAGGGAAAAAAAAGAAGAATTATTCCAGAAGGAAAGGGAAGTCATAAAGAATATAAAAGAAATTTACTATCTTCTTGTAAACCAGGAAGAACTGGAAACAGAGTTAATGTCAGAGTTATGGACAAAATATACACTTATGAAAAAGACACATAAAATTCTGGCTGAAAAAATAATAAAAAAATACCCTGAATTAAAGGTTAATTATTCTCTTATATATATGACAGTAAAAGATGTAAAAGAAAAATTATCAGAGGAAGAATCTGTTATAGAATATTACTTCACAGAAAAAAATACTCTTATATTCTTCCTTTATGCCGCACCTGAGGGATTTTACACATTAAAAATAGGTGTTTTACCTGTTCCTGCAGAACATCTGAGAAAAAATCTGCCGGAAGAGCTTTTACCGGAAGAATTTAAAGAATTATTTGATTATATAAAAGGTAAATTCCCCGAAATGGAACATTCAAAATCAGTTTATTACATAATACAGAATGAATTGAAAATTTTAAATGGTGAGCCATGAGCAGGATAAATAGCATTCATTATCCACTGTTCATTCCGTGATTTATACTAGAATCGTAACGCGTAACGGGAAGTATAAACGTCATGGCTTTTATTGTAAAATAGCTTACAAACACTTATGAAGTATATTACAAAAGAAAATTTTTTTTCATGAAAAGTCTTTACTTTATTTTTTTTTACGTGATATCCTATATAGATAACTACAGCTCTGAAAATTAAGTAAATAAACTCTCAAGGAGGTAAATAAAATGGGAATAGGAATAGGAAACAGTAATATATCGACAAATGTAGTAAATAATTATTTCGGCGGCACAGGCGCAATGGGAATGATGCAGCAGAATCCTATGATGCAGATGATGCAGATGATGATGGGAGCCATGCAGGGAATGGGCGGAGGCCCCTGTCAGGAAATGATGGGCGGTATGGGAATGCCGGGTATGGGAATGCCGGGTATGGGAATGCCGGGTATGGGAATGCCGGGTATGGATGGTATGTCAGGTTTCAGCCCTATGATGGGTAATAATATAGGTAATTTCCTTGGTATGCAGCAGCAAAATCCTATGATGCAGATGATGCAGATGATGATGCAGATGATGCAGATGATGATGATGATGATGGGCGGAGGAGCAAATCCATTTATGGGTGGTATGATGCCCGGAATGATGGGCGGTATGCCCGGCATGGGCGGCGGTATGCCCGGTATGGGTGGTATGGGCGGCGGATTCCCGGGTATGGGCGGCGGTATGCCCGGTATGGGCGGCATGGGCGGCGGTATGCCATATGCGGGAGCATATGCAGGACCTAACGGAGCAGGAGCATTTGCAGGAACAGGCGGAGCAGGTGGAGCAGGAGCTTATACAGGCCCAATGGGAACAGGAAGCGGCGCTGCTGCAGTTAATGTGGGAAGGCAATTTCTCGGGCAGAATGCTATTGATATAAAAGGTAAAATGCCTCACTTTACAGCAGCTGGCGGACAGACCAATAACTGCGCAGATTTTGTAAGTTCATGCCTTGAAAGCCAGGGTCTTATAAAAGGTCATCATATAAATGTAAAAGAAATGGAACAGTCTTTAATCAAACAGGGCTACAGACAGATTCCCTTAAATCAGGCAAAAGCCGGTGATGTATGGATGAATTCCAGTAGAGGTCATACGGAACTTGTTCAGGGGTTCCAGAATGGCAAATTAAAGTTAATAGGCTCAAATAATGACAGACCGGGTCATCAGGTAATTTCAGAAGGCAGCGCCACAAGCGGTGTAGTATACAGCAGACAGTAATTTTAGAAGTATTTTATAGAAAAGAATAATACTGCAGGCAGAAAAGCCTGCAGTATTATTTTACGGTTTTAAAATTACTCCTTTAGAAGAACGACCGTCTATTTTTACAGTTAAAGGTTTATCGAAACGAATATGTCTTACAAAATCACATTTCTCATAAAGAGGCTGTTCTTTCAGCCATTTCCAGTCAATAAATTCTTCTCCTCCTTCTGTCTGAACATGAAAATAAGCGATTCGTAATGACGTGATATTATGAAAGAAATGGCTTCCCTGAGAAGGATCTACTTTAAAATCCTTCAGATTTGCTTCTACTATAACCTTTGCCTGCGATATATGAGCCCATTCTACCGGTATACCAAGCCACGGGTCAGATGTTCCCCATCGGCCAAAACCTGCAAGTATATACTCTTTTTCTTCAAGAATAAATTTCCTGTTTATTTTTTCTATTTCTTTTGCAATCACAAGGGTTTTAGATACATCAAACGTGTCGGGATCTACATAGATAATATCCTGGAGACCTTCAAAAATTCCGTTGCCCAGAGCATGGATTGTAGTACATATAGTTTCTTCTTTCATAAAATTATCTATATCAACATTAAAATTTTCATTACCGGTTACCCATGGCCTTATCTGTAGGAAATAAAATTGAGGTTTTTTCCCTTTATCTCTGTAAAGATTTACTGCAAACTCTATCTCTACAGGACAGGCAAAAGCATTTTCTCCCAGTTTTAAGAGTGTTTTTAAAATATCGGAAAGAGGAAACAGTCCATACTTCAAAATATTTGCAAAAGTAATAATTCTCGGCCCCGGAATTGATATGGTATCACGTATAACCTGATTATCTATGGAATAGGTACTTGCTGTGAAAAAGAGAGTTCCGTCTGCTTCTGCTCTGGATAGATCAAGTTTTTTCAGAGTATAAGAGTCATCTCTGCCGGGCTTAAAATCAGATTCTCCTAGATTCAATGCGTAGAACTGACTCTGAGTCTTCTTCATAAACTCGGCTGGGCTGGAAAAGAGAGGATTCATGGCAGGATAGGCAGGTGAAAAGCTGTAAACCTTACCTCCGCTTCCTATTGTTTTACCCATACCAAGAGCAAGGCAGGCAAAACCGTCTTCATGTTTCATTCGTTCAAAGGGGTAAAAATTATAAGACTGTGCGACACCTGATACTACAGGATACATGAAATCGCCATACTGCTCACCTGCAATCTGTTGAACAATAACAGCCATTTTCTGTTCTTCAATACGCTGGTGTGTATTTTTACCATAGGCCTTGGGAGATTGATAGTACAGTGATGCATAGACAAGTTTTATAGCATCACACAGATGAGTAAGCCTGACTGTAATATCAGGATTATTATTGGGAAGCATATAAGTGCTGTAAAGACCGGCAAAAGGTATAAAATGAGAATCTTCAAGAAGACTCGAAGAACGTACTGCTAAAGGATAATTTACTTTATCAAGTAATTCTTTGAGGGCAGTTTGAATTCTCACGGGAAGAGGGCATTTAATAAAAGCTTCAACAATTTTATCATCATCCGTTTCTTTAATGGCAAATTCTTCCAGGTTATTGATTGTCAGAAATTCTTCAAAAACCTCTGTACAGATAACAATTGATTTCGGAACAAGTATATCTATATCTTCATAATTTCTAAACGTATCAGCCCTGGCTAAAAGGGAATTAATAAAGGCTATGCTTCTTCCTTTACCTCCGAGAGAACCGGCGCCGAGTTTTACAAAATTGCTTTCACGCTCAAATGCTTCAAAATCTGCAATAATACCATGTTGATAGCTTTCTATCACATGTCTTATGGTTTTTCTCAGTACATCTCTTGCTTCGTCTATATTCTTATAATCTGATATTTTTTTTGGTCTCAGTTCATTTGCAGCTTCAAACTCACTTCTGGCCATAAGCCATGTAGAAATATGATTCCGTCTTGCATGGTAATCAAGGCTTTCCGCCGGAACAGTTAAAATCATCTGTTCCATTTCATGAAGATTTTTTGCTCTCCCTGCTTCCCTTCCATCAGGATATCTGAAAATAAAATCTCCGAAACCGAAATTTTCCTGTATAAAAGTTCTTAATTCGTGAAGGAAATTCTGAGAATTTTTATCCAGAAAAGCTATATTTTTTACAGATGCCACAGGTTCTGATGATTGCAATAAAACAGGAGGAGGCTCTGCCTGAGATTTTATTTTTTCTACAAGCTTCAGTCCTGCTTCAGGATCAGGTTTCCCTTCTATGGGAAACCTGATATCACTTATTACTCCGAGAATATTCTGTCTGTACGCTTCAAAAATACTGACAGCTTCTTCAAAGGTCTCTGCAAGCATAATTTTAGGTCGTGCCCTCATACGAAGGAGTCTGTGGACTGCATTCACGCTTTCGGAAATCAGAAGCCTTGTTTGAGTCATAATTTCTGTATAAATAAGAGGAAGGAAAGAAGAGTAATAAAGAGGACTGTCTTCAACAATCAAAATTACGCGAACACCTGCTCCAGTATCTTCCCGGATATTAAATAAATCTTCCACATATTTAACAATAGCCAGAAGAATTTTACTGTCTCCTGACCAGTAAAAAATTTTATCTATACCTTTACCCTTTTTCAATCTGACGAGTCTTTCAAGCTCTACCGTATTATAGGTGAGAAGTACTACTACCATACCGGGATCAAAATCTTTAACCTTCCTTCCGAATTCAAAAGGATCCATATCTACGATACGTGGCATGGTAATAACAAGATTGAAGGCTCTCTCTCTGAGTGCACAGAACGCTTCCTCTGCAGAAGATACTCTTGTTACTCTCGGAACAAAACTCAGGTTTAAATCGGCATATTCGCTCATAATCTTTTCAGAAAGACGGCCGTCCTGTTCCAGAACAAAAGCGTCATACATGCTGGATACAATAAGTATTTCTCTGACGCGAAATTTCATCAGGTCATGAAAACCACTGAACTGATGATCCATATCCTGCTGCAGATTTAACATAATCTATTATTCATCCTTCACTTTTCGCTAATATTCTATTTTACGGGAAAATTTCCTTGATTTTTTTTATAAAAGAATTGCCTTTAATGAAAAAATGTATTAATATGGTGAGAGTAAAAATTGAGAGGTGAAAAGTGAAGAGTGAGGCGTGAGTAGTGAGTAGATTATTTAAATACATGTCATCTGTAATGAACTACCAGTTATCCATCACTCATCACCATATAAAAAATGTCTACAACAGTTAATGATTTAATTCTGGTATATATAGAAGAAAATCCGGCTTTTTTTGGCAGAATTGAAGATATAACTCCTGATATGAAACCGGGATGGTGGCATGTTCACATAATGGTATTATCTATTCCGCCACGTATGATTACATGGATATTAGAAGATTCACAGATACAGGGAAAAGGCTTTACAATGGGAGGGATCCCTATAAGACTGGAAAAAGTTTCTTCTCCTTACAAAGAAGAACAGGAAGGCAGAGATGAAGAGGGCAAGGTAATTGCTCTCGGAGAAAGACAGGAAGAAGAAGATAAGGACGAAGGAAAGGTAATTGCTCTCGGAGAAAGACAGGAAGAAGAAGATAAGGACGAAGGAAAAGTAATTGCTCTCGGAGAAAGACAGGAAGAAGATAAGGACGAAGGAAAGGTAATTTCTCTCGGAGAAAGACAGGAAGAAGAAAAACCACAAAAAGGCTTTGAATCTAAAGTAATTTCTTTAATGGACAGGCGCAAAAAATAAAATCCCGTAAATAAAATATATAAAAATAAACTTAATAAATGCTTGTTCTATGAATAACCACGTGGTATAATGAAATTGTATATAAATAGGATTAAGAAAGGAGGGGACAGGGCTTTATCTGAGAAAAATATAGACCAGCAGGGGGATTACTATGAGTGCGAGGTTAACTCTTGGAAACAGGAGAGATTTTGTCATAGGTAGTGATTTAAAATATTTTATTGCCCATATTGCTAATTCATCAATAAAAAGTGAAATTCTTGAATTCTTTTACTATAATCCCAGTACAGTATACAGTCCATTTCTCATTTCAGAAGCCATCGGAAGAAAAGAAGAACAGGTCAGAGAATCGCTTGACGATTTTGTAGAAGCAGGATTATTGAGACAGATACGAGAACTGCCATCTCCTTCATATGTACCTATGGAAAATAGCAGTTTCCATGATTTACTGGATAAATTTATCAGATTATTTAACAGCAATAATGGCAGGGAACTGGTTCGTTCCATAATAGATGATATGCTGGCAGGGAATCGTCATTACAATAGAAAAAAAAGAGAAAATTGTATATAAATAGATTAATTATAAAACATAAATAAGCTCAAAAGACGCGGTCTTTTGAGCTTATTTATAAATATTAGAAAGGTGGTTGTTTCATGGCAGGAAAAAAATACAAACTTATGAGAAGTAAATTTTTACTTCCTTTAAGTGATAAAATCGGAAGATCTGAGCGAATAAAAGATGGTTATGTACTTACAGAAAAGAATCTTATAAAAGAAACTGGCAGATATACAGAAGAAACAGGAGAAAGAATTATAAGGGATTATGGGCGGGAGCTTCAGATAATAGGCTGTGAAAAAGAAGGGAATTTTACCGCAGGCGATATAAAAAAATTAAGAGGAGTGATTATGCCGGGCTTTGTTAAAGCCCATGGCCATGATCACGAATCTCCCATCATAGGCGTGGCAAAAGATGAACCTCTTACTGCATGGCTTGACCATGCGGTAAACCTTTTCACAGGGTTTATGAATGAAGAAAGAAATAAATTAGAAAAGAAATTCGGAAAATCGCCGAATTATATTACCTATATAAAAGCCAGACTGGACGATATATATTACGGTATAACATCTTCCATGGTTCATCACTGCAATCACAACAAATACAGAGTAGAAGAAATAGTGCAGGCAAACCTGAAAGCAGGCACAAAAATGATAGTGGCAGTAGGTGCACAGGACAGACATTATGATGAACGTATACTCGACACACCAGGGATATCGGTAAAAAGAATGGATGAATATATCAATAAATTTGCCGGCACAGAAAGAACATGGATAATACCGGGCCCGGATCAGGATTTTTCAAATGGTCCTGAACAGCTAAAAGCTTTAAAAAAATGGGCAAGAGACCATAATACTCTGATACACATGCATTCTTCAGAAGAACCAAATACGACTAAATGGTTCAGGGAAACCTTCGGACAGACCCCTGTAGAATATGCTCACTCCATAGATTTCCTTGATGAAAATACTATTTTAGCCCATCAGGTAAACTGCACGGAAAGAGACCTGGAAATACTCAGAGATACGGGAACAAAGATTGTGCATAATCCTCTTGCAAATACTATTATCGGTTCAGGCATGCCTCCTGTTATAAAAATGATGGAAATGGGAATACCGGTTGTTATATCGACAGACGGTTCAGGCAGTGCAGATAATCAAAATATACTCATAGCAGCAAAACTTGCCTCTCAATATCAGAAGGCATTGCACCAGGATGCATCTCTGCTACCTGCACAGAAACTGCTGGAAATGATTACAGTGGAACCGGCAAAATTCCTCAGATTAAACACGGGAAGTCTGGAAAAAGGTAAAGATGCTGATTTCATATTCCTCGATCTTACTTCACCAAATATGACACCTACCAGAGAGGATAATCTGGTGGAAAATCTTATATGGGCTTCCAATGGAAATGAAGTAAAGTATGTTATAGCAAACGGCGAAATACTTATGAATAACGGAGTATTCACCACACTTAATGAAGATGAAGTAAAGAATGAAGTGTACGAACTGTCAGATATGTTTGTAGAATACAGAAGCACGGCGAAAGAAATAAAAGGAACGGGAGCGCATAAATAAAAACGTGACGCGTGACGCGTAACGCGTGACAGGTAATTCTCATATCACACATTACGCATCACGTATTACGTTCTCACTCTTTTAAAGCTTTACTTATAAGTTCTTCAAATTCAGGCCTTGGTTTATATCCCTTTTCATTTAAGCCCATTAAAGCATCCTGTATAAGAACCTTCGCATCTTCTATCGTTGCAAGAGATTTTTTGAAATCGGAAAAATCATCTTTTTCAAGACAGGAAATACCTTTTGTGATACCCTCCAGCAATTTATCATAACAGGACAGAACTTTTTTATTAATCTCTTCATAGCCTTCAGGAACTTTGTTTTCCATAACTTTTGCCTTTATTTGCTCGAGAGTTTTCTTATTATGGGTAACAATTACTTTAAGTGTTTCCATAGATTCTTTCGATGGTTTTGTCTGTTTAACCGGTTTTGAAGGTGTGACTGTTTCTCCCGTAACACCTGTTTCTCCTGTTGCTCCCGTAACACCTGTCTCTCCTGTTTCTCCCGTAACACCTGTCTCTCCTGTCGCTCCTGTATTACCGGCAGTACCTGCTGAAGATTCTTCAGGAGTAATATCTTTAAGACCGTTTCCGAGTTCAAGAAGGACAAAACTGGTACACAGTGTTGACGTATATATAGAATTACCATATTTTTCCTCTGCGGTTTTGCCCTGATCCTGTGCTATTTTCATCAAATTTTCTATATTTATGTTTGACACTTCAACCCACGAATTAGGGTCCATTGCACCGTTCGGCTCAGACGGCAATACAGGTACAGGAGTAGCAGTCGGATAAGGAGACGGTGTAGCATTTACACTTCCATTCTGACAGCCGCCGTAGATAGAGATAGAAAGTAACATAATAAATAAAATTGAAATATATTTCATAGATTTCACTTCCTTTATATCGGAGTCGTGACGCGTAACGCGTGACGCGTGACGGGTAATACGCCACGATTTTGAATATTTATGATAGCATAATCTGAAAAAAATGTCTATTTATTTTTACGGAAAAAAATATAAGAGAGATGTCCAGTGTGGTTAACAGGATACATATTTCTGCTACTTATAATTTATATCAGGAGTTACGCATTTTGTCATTGCGAGGAGCGGAGCGACGAAGCAATCCCAACAGTTTCTACTGTAATAATGGGATTGCTTCGCTTCGCTCGCAATGACTGGTTCTTCTGTATTTTGTGCGTAAGTCCTGTTATATGTCTATTATAGTTTATTTTGCAATACATCCCTGTGACGGCATATATTGAGGATATCCGAAATTATCAGGGAGAGGAGTGTTTTCACGAAGTTTCATATATTCCGTAAAATTATCCGGCACCGAGCCGGTAGTGACTTTTTTTTCAGAAGGCTGTGTTGAAGCAGACGGATGAACGGCAGGCTCTGTTACGTCTTGTGAATTTTCATTGCAGGAAGAAATGACTATGCTGGTAGTAAGGAGTGCTACTGTTGCCGCAGCATCTTTCAGGAATTTTCTTCTTGTGCTCTGCTGTTTCAGAAAGTTTTCAATCATATTATGAAGCATCTGTAACGGAATTTTCTCAAGTATAATTTTATCTTCCGTTGTTAAGGAAATATCTTGATTCTCAAGAGCCGACTTTCTATCATAAAGCAACTGTTCTTTAAATCCCCTGTCTGTTACAGCTTTTAGAAGTACCTTCTCTATATTGACATCGAAATTATTTCTTGCCATGGTAATTGTCTCCCTCATTCAAATTCCGGCCTTTTATGCGGGTTTTGTTTGTTCCATATTTCATTCTCTCTATTCTTCTTCTACATTAATATTATACCTTCATCTACAGATTTTATGACTGGTTTCTATAAAACCAATCGTTAAAAAAGAAAAACAGGCTTCATTCAGCCTGTTTTTCTTCTTTAGGAATAGAATTTTATTAATTGTCTCTTTCCTCGCGTCACGCGTTACGCGTCACGATTTAATATATTTGAGACAGTTATTTAATTATCGTTCCTTATTAAGAAAGGGTTTACCGTTATTTCTTCACATCATTTTTTCTGGCTTCTTCATAATCATGTTCTGCGGCCTGAACCACAGCATTCATGTCATTCAGCATAAGCTTATCTTTTTCAGTAACATTCTGACCTTCAAGGGATTCATTATATCCCCTGAGAACTTCTTTTGCCCTGTCAAGCTCGGCTTTCTTTATATCAACATCGGAAATTTTCTTCTTATTTAACTGTTCATAAAGGGTTTTTCCGCCAAAAATCAGGGCACCTGCCCCTGCGCCTATGGCTGCTCCCGTAGCTCCGCCAAAGATTAATCCTATAGGTGCAAACATAACCATACCTATTCCTGCACCTGCAGCAGTTTTACCAAGAGTGCCAATCTCACGACCTTCAAGGGCCTTATCCATATGTTTATCAACCTTCTGGTTAATATCCATAGTAAGATTTCTGACAGTCCTTCTTATTACGGGGCCTATCACTGCACCGCCTGCGCCGGAGATCGCTCCTGCCGCTGCACTTATACCCATGACAGGCAAACCTGCCGTTCCTAACATCATTACAGCAGGAATAGCAGTAATAGCACCTGTGGCAGCACCGGCACCGCCGCCAAGAATTACTTTACCTGCAGTTGTAGCAGCTCTTCCTCCCACTCCGCCGCCTACCGCTCCGGCAAGCACCATACCGGAGTTACCGGTGAGAGCCTGTGCTACCATACCTGTCATAACTCCGCCTGAGATACCGTCACTTACAGAAGTAAATGCATTGCCGCTGAGACTGCCGCTTGCTCCTGAAAGTCCGCCCAGTATGGCGGCAGTAGTAAGTGTAGTGGCTCCGGGCAATGCTCCTCCGAGAAGAGCACTCATGGCAAGTGTCACTGCAACACCGGTACCTGCCCCTACGGCAGCTCCGCCTATTAAAGAATTAATATCTCCCGAAAGAGGATTATCTTCAGATTTCCTGGCCTCTCCGATTTTGGTTCCTGCATAGCCTCCGATGGCTCCCGCCACCAGTCCTACAGGACCGCCTCCGAAGATAAAACCTTCTATGCCTCCGCCCATGGCTGCACCTGTAGGAGAAGATGAAGCTTTATCGCCAAGTTCGCTTACACTGGCACACTGTTGAAAAAGAGAAATCTCTTCCTTTGAAAAACCAAAATTTGTAAGAGTTGCAGTAAAACCTTCTTCCAGGAAGGGAATATTTACAAGGGATGCGGCAATCTTTAGTTTATCTACAGGTAATTGTTCTCTTAAACTTTTCAGGCTCCCTGCATTGATTTTATAAATATGTCTGGGTTTTGTATAATCCAGTATCTTCCTGCCGAGAGAAAGAAATTTCTCTCCCCCGCCGTCTGACTGCTTCAAATCCACTTTATCCAGCGGTTCCCCGGTCTGTTCTTTTATATCCTTCTGAGGAGCAATTTTTATGTCATCTTTTATTCTGACATTATTATTAAGTATCCTCATAATAATCTTCCTTTACAAAAGGGGCGACGTTCATCGCCCCTTCATTAAGCATTATTTAATTGCATTGGCTATCTGATTCTGGAGACTGTTTATATCAGACTGAAGCTGATTGAATTCAGAAGCAGAACGCTGATAATCACTCTGAGCACTGTTTGCTGCCGACTGGGCAGAAGAGAGTGAACTCTGGGCACCTGAAACCTGGCCTCTCAGTGAAGAGGCTTCATTTCTGGCTCTGTTTGCTTCATCAAGATATCTTCCTTTTTCCGAAGGAATACTTGAGAGAATGCTCTCTGCTTCACTTTCATTACGTCTTGCCCTGTCTTCAGTATCTCGTATCTGATTTTCTTTATTCGATACATCCTGCCTCATAGAATTGACATGGCTCTGCTTGCTGTCGACAGTTGACTTCTTGCCGGAATATTCTGAAGTATACTGCCGTTCTTTCTGATCATATTCAGATTTAAGGGTCTGTTTGTGACTGTCAAGATCCTTCTGAAGTCCTTTTTCCACACCGGAAAGTTCACTTTTCAGTTCACCTTCACGTTTTGCATAGTGGACATCCCCTTCCTGTCTTATAAGGTTGGGCATATCGGCTTTTTTCTTGTCAAGGCTATCCTGCCTTACTTTCAGGTCATTTTCTCTGCTATCGAGAGAGGATTTCCTTGCATCATATTTACCCTGAAGTTCTTTTGTTGTCACATCGACACGGGAATCTGACTGGTTATCGACGATCTTGTCCATCTCTTTATTTTTCCTGTCATATTCCTTGTCCCTTGCGTCCATAGAATCTTCAAAGTTTTCCAGGCCGGCTTTTCTCTCCTGATATTTATCTTCAGAAGCTTTCTTGTGATCTTCGAGCCTTTGGTTTGCTCTCTGATCTGCAATTTCATCCTGTTTTCCGGTCTTTTCCTGAACCTGAGCCATAATACCGTCAAATTCCTTGGTTTTATCTGCCACCTTTTTATCCATAGCGTCTACATTCTCCTTAAGAGATGCTTCTTCTTTAGCCACATGGGCATCTTCATTCTGTTTTGCCTGCTGAAGTGATTGTGTCTGACCGGCAAAATAGGTTTCTGCATCTGCCCTCTTGGTCTTAATCTCTTCCTCTGCTTTTTTGAGGCCGTCTATACGCTTGGTATATTCTTTATCTTTCATATCAAGCTCCACACTCTCTTTGCCCTTGGCAAGACCGCTTGTTACATCATGAGCTCTGTCTCCGATGAAGTCAACAAGTTTTGCTCCGCCAAGTCCGAGAAGGGCTGCGCCTGCCACAAGACCTATACCTGCTCCTATGACACCTGTTTTCGTAATAGTACTTAAAGCGACGTCTTTTGCTATAATTCCTGCAGTAAGACCTGCACCGGAACCTATAAGACCTCCAAGGGCAAGGCCGCCTGTACCTCCCATAATTAAGCCTGCTCCTATAGCACCTTTTGAAGCCCAGTCTTCCAGCTTGCTTTCTTTTCTTGCCGGTTCCTCAGGTTTTTTAGCTTCTATCGGTTCGGGGTTTTTATTAAAAGCTTCACCTATGGTAGCAGGGCCTATAGCCAGAGCTGCCGTTGGAGCATAACCTGCTGCATAGCCAACTTTAGAACCGAGATAGGCTCCTCCTGCCACTCCGAGTACTGTACCTGCCAGTATGCCTGCTCTTGCAAGAGCATTACCGCTGGAAAATGCATCGGCAATGATGGAAAGCCCCTGGCTGCCGCCGAGTATTGCGGTAGGAACGCCTGCGCCGAGACCTATAATACCCATGGCGGCTGCTCCGCCCAGGGCACCTATATTTGCTCCTGCCACTCCGCCTCCTACGGCTCCTACTGTGCCTATAATACGCCCCATTTTATCTCCTGCTTCATGGGCTTTATGGGCACCTCTTTTGAACACACCCGGTATTTCTGTATTATTCTGAGCTTTAAGCTGCAGTATATCCTCTTTCGAAAGAACTGCTCCCGTATCGCCGGTACCGGAACTCAGGACAACTCCGTCTTTCTGTTCCAGGTTAACCTCTGCCTCTTTGGTTTTTGCCGGAGTCAGTGTCTTATTTATCGGTGTTGAAACAAGACTTTTATCTATCTTCATTGTAAAGTTCCTCCTTCTCTACGAATTTACCATTTTCTTAAGAACATTCATTGCCACACCTGAAGCGACTCCTATAACTCCTCCGAGGACTGCTCCTCCGAGAACTGTTCCTACAACGCCATAACGGGCTTCCGATGTAACTGTCTGGGTTTTTTCTTCCATTTTAACCTGGCCGAGAAGATTTTTATCCGGTCTGTCACCTTTTACATCTATATCTTCAGCATGTTTCATATGTTTTTCCAGATCGAATTTGGAAGGATCTCTGTAAAGCTGCGAGTCTTTAAATGCATCGGGAGCATATTTGACATCCTGACGTATCATTACAGAAGCATCCTGTGGAACTTCACCTATTTTAACGCCTGTTTCCATCTTGGGAACTTCCCATTTTATAACCTGTTCTCCACCTGTTCTGAGTTTTTCCCATGTAGCATCTACAAGGCCTACTCCTGCTCCGACTGCCGCTCCTATGGCTCCTGATTTAATTATAGTCTTTGTGTCATCACCATAGTTTACATTTACAGGTTCCTTTTTCTCCTGTTCTTCGCCTTTATGCTTTATCTTATCAAGAGCCACGTAAGCTGCAGTTCCTGCCACACCTACGACTGCTCCGATTGCCGCACCTTTGGCACCTTCCACAACTGAATTGGTAGTAAAGGCAAATTTACCGTCTATACTCTTCGGAGTTTTATATTCTCCTACTTCTTTATATTCTATTTTTGGTTCAAAGTGGTATCTTACAGATGCACCGGACGTTTCCACTTCCTGAAGTCCGTCTGCTGTGGCAACAGTAGTTTTACCGGATATATCCTGTTTCACAGTATCAACACCTGTAACCTTGGGATCTATTATTTTATGTGTTTCCCACTCAACCTTCGGGTTCATGGCATCTCCTGCTGCATCGAACATACCCTTTACAGCACCGAGACCTCCGCCTACAGCTGCTCCGCCTGCGGCACCAAGGATAAATTTATCCTTTGTACTCAGGTTGCTGTAACTGCCTTCAACACTTACCTGTACCGGCTCTGACAGATGATCAACCGTATCTTTAATATTATTAATATCATCTTTAAGCTGGCTGCCCTGCTGATCAAGCTGGCGAGCTTCTTTATCACTTACATAACCACTTCCGCGGTTTCCTGTGATATTTTTATTTATCCAGTTTCCTATAGTACTCATTCTCACACACCCTTCCTTTCTAATGTTTCATATTGGCCAGCTGTTGCTCAAGGCGGGATTTCTCTGCTCTGAGATTACCTATCTGAGCATCTATCTGGGCCTTCTGACTAACAAATTTGTTCCTGTCTGCCTGGGCCTGAGAAATCTGTCTGTTAAGTGAGTCAATCTGGCTGCGCAGTGAATCTCGCTCACTTACAGCACTGTCTCTTTCCCTTCTGGCAGAGCCTACTTCATTTTCCTTCCTGTTCTGTGCATCTCTGAGTTTATAATTTGATGACTGCTCATGTGACTGGGCATTCGTCAACTGATAATTCAGATTGCTTACCTGATTTTGAAGGGTCTGTTCTTCGGAAGACAGCTGTCTGTCTTTATTTTCAAGATCATTCATCTTGCTCTGATGATTGCTCTGAAGACTCTGGAGAGAAGAAGCATGCTGGCTGTCTGCATCAGATGTTTTCTGTTTGAAGCTATTCTTTAAATCCACTTCTTTCTGATCATACTGTGCTTCAAGAGCAGGTTTTCTTTCTTCGTAATTCTTCAGACCGTCTGTTTTTATCTGGCCGTCAAGAGACTGATTTTCACTGACCATCTTACCGTCCCAGTCATTGAAACCTTTTTCTCTTACATCCTGTTTCTTGTGGAGATCATCATATTTTGCATTTACAGGTACCATCTTCTGATCATAACTGGCAACCGTTTTCTGTTCAATGAGATCTGCCTGGGCAGTTTCTCTGCCTTTAAGTTCTTTATCTCTGTCATTAAGTTTTGTCTCATATGTATCCAGTTCTCCGTGGAGACCTGCATATTTTGCATCTGTAGGT
>JBEHWO010000041.1:0-27091 GCA_040217695.1 Vulcanimicrobiota bacterium
ATGGTGAATAATGATGAAAAAAATTAAATTAACATCAGACGGCATGGCTCTAATAACAGTTCTTATGTTGACAGTGCTCCTTACTTTAATGACTGTATCCATGGTTTTTATAAGTACCAATCAGGTTTCTATGGTAGGCAATATAGAAGGGAAAGAAAAAGCATTGAAAGCTGCAGAAGCAGGTATAGAATATGCCATATACAATCTGAACAATGATCCCGCCTGGGGTCTTCTCAACGAAGAGGTAACCTTTCAGAATGGCAAACTGGTAGTTCCGGATCCCAATAGCGGTACTCATCCTGTTTTTACCTATGGTAGTTCTGAATTTACGGAAGACTGCGGAAAGGACTGTAAATTTACTATAACTTTTGCTTCAGGCTCTGCTTGCAGATCTGTAAATAACCTGTTCAATCCACTTTCCGGTGATGGGAATACACCTCCCTATACATTTAAAGTAGTGTCTGCAGGCAAATATGGTACCGGAACAGATACCAAATCAGTAAGGGTTCTGGAAGCATATCTTGTAAGATCTGATTATTCTCCTCAAAGTGTAAATAGTGCGGGGCCAATAAGTTTTGCCGGAAATGACCCGAATAGTACAGGTAATGTTACTATTCTCGGAAGAGATGTAAATGAACCAGGTTCCATTTATTCAGGTTTCTACGAACCCAATAATGCCAGTATATCTTCAGGTGACAATGCAGTAGTATCTGCCAATAAAGGTATGTTTGTAGCAAAAGGAGATATAAAGGTGCCATCTACTTTTATTGGAAGTATAGTGCCATTTGCCAGTAAAGACTGTCTGTCCAAACCTATAAGGGTTAATGATATAGTAAACAGTGCAGGTAATAATGAGCTAGGTACTGTAGTCAGCGCCTCCGGCGGCGTTCTGAGTCTCCAGGAAGAACGTCAGTGGGCAGAAGGGAATTATTATTCTAGCGTATGTCTTACCAATACCACAGGTTTTAAGACTTCAGGCGGTTCTCCCGATATAAGTTATAATCCTGCAGGTGATGTAATTACTTTAACATTAAACAGGGATATCTATGTCAGTTCAGGTGAATTCAAGATAACCGGTAATGCGGAGGTTCTCAAAAGAGAGAGGTATTTCGGGTGGTATGATGAGGGATGTCATACACGTTATAAAGATACTCAATCGAGAACATTTTACCTCAATCTTAACGGGCACAGTATTTATTCGGAAGGCCCTGTGAAAATAGGTGTAAATGTTATAGGAAAAGGGAGAATATTTTCAAAACAGGACGTAGAATATCTTGTTTCAATAAATACAGATGAAACAGTAACAGCCTGTAACGGAAATCTTGAGCTTGAAATATCCAAGAGTATTGGTAAGAGTAATACCACCGGTTTATATTATGCATCGGGCAATATGGAGATAAGCCCTCTTAAACCGGGAGGAGACCTTGACTGGTCTTCGTTAAATGATACTACTTTAAAGGAATTTCCTGCCCCTGTAAGTCATTGGAACAGAGGTGGAGGAGCCTATGCTTCCGTAACAAAATTCAGTAACCCTACAGGAAAAACTGTTTCTATAGGTCAGTATGAACCTCCTAAAAAGGATAAATTCGGTAATATAATTAAGCCTGAGTATTATTATGGTAATGGCCTTCTTGTTACAAAAGTAATAAATGTTAAGACAGGCGATTTTTATTATATTGCCAAAGGTAATGATAATAATGGTAATTACAGGAATCGTCTTCAGATAAGTCTTGATTATAATGATCGTAAAAATATTGATCTCGGTGGCTATAAAATTAAAATCATTCCTCCTTCCGGTGCTTCTCTGGATCCTAATTTAATTGATCCCAATTCGATTGATCCTGATGCAGGTGACCCGAACGAATGGGATCCGTCTTTCAATGATTATAAAGTTGAATTGCTTGATGAAAATGACAATCAGGCAGACATGCCTGCAGGTGTAACACAGGATATTATTGATAATTTCGGGCTTCAGTCTGTCTATTATTTCAATCTTTCCAGTGAATCTGTCGATATTACTATGGTAGGTGCAATAAAAACAGGAAGCGAAGATAAACGTTTGTTTTTTAATCCCGGTCCGAAAGGAAATGTAGTTATAGGATATGATCCTTCCTATATGAACAGCCTGGTAAATATTCAGAAGAAATTTTTTACCGTAAGGAAGATAGCATGTTATGAATTATAAAAGAGGGGCAGGGCAAACTGTTTTTCAATAACTATGATTGAAGTTGAAAAAATTGCTTATATGTTATATCCGGGTAAAATTTACCTGAATATTACCAACAGGTGCAGTAACAGATGTGTTTTTTGTGTCAGAAATTATACAGACGAACTCGGAGGGAATTATCTTTGGCTTACAGAAGAACCTTCTTCCGGGCAAATTATGGACAGTATAAGAGAGGAGCTTCTGGCAGAAGGATATTCTGTGCCGGAGGAAATAATATTCTGCGGTTACGGAGAACCTTTATACAGGCCTGACATTATTTTAGATATACTTGATGTGATAAAAAAACTTTATCCCTGTTCCAGGACAAGGATCAATACAAACGGTCAGTCTCTGTTAATTAATGGAGGCAGAAGTTTTATTCCCGAATTAAGAGAAGTTCTTGATGCTATATCTATAAGTCTTAATGCCCATAATAGCTCGACTTATCAGCATATATGTAGATCTGTTTACGGAGAAAAAGCCTTTGACTCAATAGTTGAATTTGCCCGGGAAGCAGTTCAATATATAAATTCTGTTACTCTTACAGTGGTAGATAACGGAAAAGTTAATTCTTACTCCGGCGAATACAGGATTGATATAAAAAAATCAATGGAAATAGCTTGTAAAATCGGGGCAAAGTTTAGAATCAGATAATTGAAATTTTTTTTAATATATTTTATAATTGTTTATTGAAATTTGAATAATCAGGGTGATTTTATGGATCTTCAGGAGAGCTTTAAATTAACCTATCAGGTAATGTCTTTAATAAAGCATCTTTTTATAATAGTTCCTGTTGTCATAGTGATAACATCAATACTGTCTATGTTTGATTTCAAACAGAAAAGATTGAGGGAAATGTTTAATTACAGAGATGTTACCGCCGGTCTCACTACATTATTTCCTTTACTTATAATTTCTATAATTGCCCTTTTTTTCTGCCTTGTAAGAGTAGTTGATTATCTGAAAAAAAGCGGAGTAAAGATTAAGTATTATCCTCTTTTAAGCAAGGTGGTTTTACCGATATGCCAGATGAAAGCACCTGCTGTAAGTGTCATAATGGATGAACTGGCGAGATCCACCCCTTTTACCATTCCTCTGCTGTTGATAACAGTGATATTGATGATAATAAAATGGAAAGATGCCGCCTGTAAGGCTCTGATAATAGCGGCATCTATTGATTTATTTCTTATTTTAATTACATTCAGATTTTATATGATTTATTATGAACTTTTCGGTATCAGAATATTACACTAAGAGACTGTAAGAAAATAACCCTGGCAAATTGTTAGAACGGTTATCATACTCGCGTGACGCGTAACGCGTTACGTGTTACGCGTCACGATATAGACGTAAATATGATTGGGTTATTTCTTGACAACCCCTAAGTGCTGATAACATTAAATATGACAATATATTTATATAAATATTAAGGGGGATTGATGTTATGAGTTCTGTATGTCTGCGTCACCAGGACAGACCTGCAGTTTCGCGATGTAAACTATGTTTAAAACCTGTATGTGAAGAGTGTAAACTGGAAACGACAGATGGAATTTTCTGCGGCGAAGAATGTAAGAAAAAATCGGAATCTCAGAAATCTACAGCAATTCAAACAGAAATTCAGGTAATGCTGGATAAGCAGAAACAGCAAAAAGGAATCCTTAAAAATTTATTCGGTTATGTTACCGTTCTCATAGGATTATTCGTGGCAGGATATATAGCCTGGCAATATTTACTTCCTCCTGCATTGAAGATTCAAATTAAATTACTGGTAAATAATCTATTGAAAAAATAAAGATTTTTAATAAGGACTGCAAGAAAAATAACTCCGGCAAATTGTTAGAAAAATCAGTATCCTCGCGTCACGCGTCACGCGTCACGATATAAACTGTAAATATGATGTAGTTATTTCCTGACAGATCTTTAAGAGTCTCTCGCAAAACTACTATTTATTTTTATCCACTTTCACCTGCCGGGATTTTATGATAAACCTGCAATTTTACTTCAATAAAATCTGTATTGCAGGTATATTCCATTTGATTGCCCTTAATTAATCTATCTGTCATGAAAAAACACTGTCATATACCTGCAAAATGTTTCAAAATAATTGACAAAAATTATAAACTAAATTATAATAACCGGAAGGATAATAGTAAATAATATAGAATTTCATAAATTCATTAATATTTGATTGGAGGTTTGGAACAATGTGGGATTATACAGATAAAGTTCTTGACCATTTTTATAATCCAAGAAATTACGGAGATATGGAAAATCCTGATGCAGTAGGAGAAGTTGGTTCTCTTGCATGTGGTGATGCATTAAAATTAATGCTCAAAATAGATGAAAATAAAAAGATTTTAGATGCAAAATTTAAAACCTTTGGCTGCGGAAGTGCTATTGCTTCTTCTTCGGCTCTTACAGAATTAATAAAAGGCATGACTGTAGATGAGGCCGTAAATGTTACGAACAAACAGATTGCCGAATATCTCGGCGGTCTTCCTGAAGCAAAAATGCACTGTTCCGTTATGGGAAAGGAAGCTCTGGAGGTTGCCGTAGCAAATTATAAAGGTGAGAGTATATCACATAAAGAAGAAATAGAAGGCAGAGTGGTATGTAAATGTTTTGGTGTAACAGAAGGTAAGCTGAAAAAGGTAATAGAAGAAAATCATCTTACTACTGTAGAACAGGTTACAAATTATACGAAAGCAGGCGGAGCCTGCACTGCCTGTATAGCAGATATCGAAGATATTATAAAAGAAGTAATGGGAGAACTGGCCATTAAAAAGGAAGCTGCGCCCGTGAAAAAGAAGAGACTTACAAATATACAACGTATGCTCCTTATACAGGAAACAATAGACAGGGATATAAAACCATCTCTTCAGATTGACGGAGGAGACATCGAACTTATAGATGTTGACGGAAAAGATGTATATGTTTCCTTAAGGGGAGCCTGTACTAACTGTCCGAGCGCCGGTTTTACTCTTAAATCTTTTGTAGAAGCAAAACTCAGAGAATTTGTTGGAGAAGAACTTAATGTTATAAATGAAAGCCCGTCAGAGGAAAAGTAAGAAAGGGGTTATTAATTATGAAAGTTGTTTATGTTGATAATAATGCGACTACAAAAGTAGCAGAAGAAGTTGTAGAGGAAATGCTTCCTTATTTTACTCAATCTTATGGAAACCCTTCAAGTATGCATACTTTTGGCGGTTGTGTTGCGAAGAATATTGAAGACGCCAGAGAACGTGTGGCAGAATTTTTAGGTGCCATACCGTCGGAAATAGTCTTTACCAGCTGCGGTACTGAAAGTGATAATGCGGCTATAATGGGAACACTTGAATGTTATCCTGAAAAAAGGCATATTATTACAACCCGTGTAGAACATCCGGCAGTGCTGACTCTCTGTAAAAATCTTCAGAAAAGGGGATATAAAGTCACTTTTTTACCTGTAGATAATAGAGGAAACCTTGATTTAAATCTTCTCAGAGAGTCTATTACGGAAGATACTGCCATAGTGTCGGTAATGTACGCAAACAACGAAACAGGTGTAATGTTTCCAATAGATGAAATAGCAAATATAGTTAAAAGCCGTGGTGTAGTTTTCCACACGGATGCGGTTCAGGCAGTCGGTAAAATAGATATTGATATGAAGAAAAATAATGTAGATTTTCTGTCTCTGTCAGGACATAAATTGCATGCTCCCAAAGGGATAGGAGTTCTTTATATAAGAAGAGGAACAAAATTTCGACCCTTCCTGAAAGGCGGTCATCAGGAAAACGGAAGAAGGGGAGGAACTGAAAATGCCCCATATATAGCAGGACTGGGAAAAGCTTTTGAACTGGCAAAAAAATATTTAACAGAAGAGCAGGGAAGAGTAAAATCTATGAGAGACAGGCTTGAAACAGGACTTATCGGTGCCATAACGAATGTAAAGATAAACGGTGATACAGAAAAAAGGCTTCCCAATACTACCAGTCTTGGCTTTGAATTCGTAGAAGGAGAAGCGATTTTATTGATGCTTGATAGGCTCGGTATATGCGCATCTTCCGGTTCTGCCTGTACTTCCGGTTCTCTTGAACCGTCTCATGTGTTGAGAGCCATGGGAGTGCCTTTTACTTATGCCCATGGTTCCATAAGATTCAGTCTGAGTCATTACAACACCGATGAAGATATAGATTATATTATTGAACATATGCCTAAAGTTATAAGTAAACTGAGAGAAATTTCACCCTTTACACAGTACTCGAAAATGGCGGTATAAGTAAGTGAGCAGTGAGTGGTTAACAGTTTATTTAAATAATTTCAAGTTATAGAAAATTCGTTTTTAATGGTGTAAAATAAAACTTTAGATAAAAATTAAAAGGATTGAACATATGAATGCTATAGGATTGGTTGAGTTGAACAGTGTTGCCAGAGGAATTTCTGCATGGGATACAATGGTTAAAGCTGCTTCTGTAGATCTTCTGACTGCTTCAACTATCTGTCCCGGAAAATATATTATTCTCATAGGAGGAGACGTCGGAGCAGTCAAAACTTCTGTAGAACGAGGACTTGAAGAAGCAGGTCCATGGATTATGGACAGTCTCATTATACCCAGTATACATCCCCAGGTTTTTCCTGCTCTTACCGGTTCTGCCACATATGATGTGGAATCACTCGGCATAATAGAAACTCTTTCTGTAGCATCAGGTATAATATGTGCCGATGCTGCAGTAAAAGCAGCTTTTGTTAATTTGATTGAGATAAGAATTGCTGCCGGTCTTGGAGGAAAATCTTCTCTTTATCTTACAGGCGAGGTGGGGGCAGTAGAAGCCGCAATAAAATCCGGCCTGGCGGCTATAAAGCCTGATATGGTAGTTGATAGTACTGTTATAGCTTCACCTCATGATAATTTATGTCTTGAAATAAAGGAGTGAATATTTACAAGCCGGTATCAGAGATGACACCTCAGAATTCACCTCTATGTTGCGTAGCCAATTAGAGGTGAAATGCTGAGGTGTTTTCGTTAAAATTATGCCTGTTCGTAAACTGTAACACCCTTGTGATAGCCGTTGGGACCGCCTACATATCCCTGCGGATGATAATGGGTTTCGAGTCTTGCCATATATTTCTTTCCATTTGCCTCAAAAGGAATTTCTGTTCCCATTGGCTGATTGAGCAGACTTTTTGCCTTTGCAGTCACTTCAGGCGGAATTTTACCTTTCATTGTTTTGTATCCGGGAGGAGGTCCTGTTTTTTGCCCTGATTTTTTACCCTGAACAGCTGTATCCTGTGTTTGTTGCTGTGGAACCTGCTGCTGTGGAACCTGCTGCTGAGAAACCTGTTGCTGTGGAACCTGTTGCTGAGGAACTTCCGTATCCTGTGTTTCTGCTGCAGGAGCTTCTTCTGTACCCTGATTAATTCCTCCGTCCTGACCAACACCCTGAGGAACTGTACCAAGAAAATTACCGATATTGCCGCCTAACATCGGACTGAATCCATGCATGGAACCGCCGGGCATACCGCCCATCATCGGCATGGCTCCTCCGCCCATCATGGTTTCCATCATCTGCATCATGAGCTGCATCATCTGTTGCATCATCTGCTGCATTGACGGTCTTGGCCCCATACCCATCATACCACCCATCTGGCCATAGTAATTATTCATACCTGCTATATTAGGATTAAAACCCATCATAATTTTTTTAATCTCCTTTATTATGTATTATTTTTATTTTACTTATATTACATGTACTTTATCACTCGATTCTGTAAAAATGTAAAGATATAGAGGTCATTATTTATGGATAATTATGAAACTAACTATAATAAATTTACAAAATTACTGTAGTGAGCATAAATAATACATATTTGCTCTCGTGACGCGTAACGCGTTACGCGTCACGGGAGGAAAACTTTTATTACATGCTTATGCTCAGGTCAGTAAGTACAATTTCCAGTAAAAGTTTATATAGAGTTGATAAATATTGCTTTAAATATTCTTTTTGGTTATAATAGAAATTTCAGGAGGTGAGAATATTGGAAGTGAATTTAAAAGAAAATTTTCCGGCATTTAATGTAGCTTTATGGGAATACGGTGGAGAGACAGGAACTCTCATACCGCTTCTCCAATCGGCACAGAATACTTACGGCTATATACCTGAATCTGCCATCAATTACATAAGTAAGATAACAGGTATTCCTCCGGCAGATATATATGGAGTAGTAACCTTTTATGCACAGTTTCGTCTTAAACCTGTTGGAAAATATGTGATTAAAATCTGTAACGGCACAGCCTGCCACGTAAACAATGCAAAGAAAATAAATGAAGCCATAGAGGAAGAACTCGGTATAACCTATGATGAAACTACGGAAGACGGACTCTTTACATACCAATCTGTTGCCTGTCTCGGTTGCTGTTCCCTTTCACCTGTCATAATGATCAATAATGAAACCTACGGGAGATTGACTCCCCAGAAAGTGAAGAAAATCCTGAAAGATTATAAAAATATAAAATAGAAAAAAGGTGAGGTTTTAAATATATGAAAAAAATTACGGTAGGTATGGGTACCTGCGGTATATCAGCAGGTGGTGAAAAGGTTTACAGTGCGTTAAAAGATGAAATAAAAAAACAGAACCTGAATGTAGAACTTGCTGAAACAGGCTGTATTGGTATGTGCTACAGAGAAGTACTTGTAGAAGTAAGTAACGGTAATGGTGACCGTTATATTTACGGTGAAGTTACACCTGATAAAATAAATAAAATAATAGAAGAACATATAATAAAAGATAATCCTGTCATGGAATGGATCGTGAAAGGGCCTGTAATACTACCTGACGATACATTTTTTCAAAAACAGAAAAGAATAGTACTCAGAAACTGCGGCCTTATTAATCCAAATTCCATAGAAGAATATATGGCATGTAACGGATATAAAGCAATAGAAAAAGTTATAAAAGAATATTCACCGGAAGAAATTATAAGCATAATTGAGAAATCAGGTTTAAGAGGCAGAGGAGGCGGCGGATTTCTTACAGGTTTGAAGTGGAAATTCTGCCGTCAGGCACAGGGAGAAAAAAAATATGTTATATGTAATGCAGACGAAGGAGATCCGGGAGCTTTCATGGACAGAAGTGTACTTGAAAGTGACCCCCATTCAGTAATAGAAGGAATGATGATCTGTGCCCGTGCAACAGGCTCTGATGAGGCCTATATATATGTACGTGCAGAATATCCAAAAGCAATAGAAAGACTTGAGAAAGCAATAAAACAGGCAGCAGAAAAAGGATTTCTCGGAAAACATATTCTGGGGTCAGATATGAATTTTAAGATAAAAATAAAAGAAGGGGCAGGAGCCTTTGTATGCGGAGAAGAAACCGCTCTTATTGCATCCATTGAAGGAAGGCGGGGTACTCCCAGATTCAGACCGCCTTTCCCTGCCAATAAAGGACTCTGGGGAAAACCTACAAACATAAACAATGTAGAAACCTTTGCCAATGTGCCATGGATTATATTAAACGGTGCAGATGCCTTTGCTTCTATGGGAACGGATAACAGTAAAGGTTCCAAAGTTTTTGCTCTGGCAGGAAAAATTGTCAGGGGAGGACTTGTAGAAGTTCCTATGGGCATAACCATAAAAGAAATAGTTCATGAAATAGGGGGCGGCATAAAAGAAAATAAGAAGTTTAAAGCTGTTCAGATGGGTGGGCCTTCAGGAGGATGTATCCCTGCTTCTATGGAAGAGCTTCAGATCGATTACCAGCAGATAAACAGGACCGGAGCAATTATGGGTTCAGGCGGTCTTGTGGTGATGGATGAGACTACATGTATGGTTGATGTGGCAAGATTCTTCCTGAATTTCACACAGAATGAATCATGCGGGAAATGTACCTTCTGCCGTATAGGAACAAAGAGGATGCTTGAAATTCTGGAGAGGATAACAGAAGGAAAAGGGAAAGAAGGAGATATAGAAACACTTCTGGATCTGGGACAGAAAATAAAAGACAATACTCTCTGCGGTCTCGGGCAGACTGCTCCCAATCCTGTACTTACAACAGTTAAATATTTCAGAGAAGAATATGAAGCACATATAAAAGATAAAAAATGTCCTGCCGCTATCTGTTCTGCACTCCTGAAATTTACCATTTTACCGGAAAAATGCACAGGCTGCACTGCCTGTTCCAGAGTCTGTCCTGCCGGTGCAATTACGGGAGAGAAAAAGAATGTCCATATAATTGAACAGAACAAGTGTGTTAAATGCGGAAAATGTTTTGATATATGTAAGTTTGGCGCAATTCTTAAACAATGAGTAAGTCATGCAATGATTCTGCCTCAGAGGTGACGAGGCTTTCTGGCTCTATAAAGCTTATAGTTCAGTTGCCCGGTTATAAAACTTGATTTCGGAGGTTCTCATGATGAACACAGCAAAAATTACTATAAATGGTCAGGAAATAATTACAGAAAATAATAAAACTATTCTGGAGGTTATAATGGAACATAATATTGATGACATACCACATCTGTGTTATGACCCGAAACTCCCTCCCTATGGTTCATGTTACCTCTGTGTCGTAGAGGTGGAAGGACTCGGTAAACTTGTTCCCTCATGCTGTAATCCCGTAAATAACGGCATGGTTATACATACAAACAATGAGAGAATAAGAGCCTCAAGAAAAATGGCACTGGAATTTCTCCTGTCCAATCATTATGCCGATTGTATCGGGCCGTGTAAAAATACCTGTCCTGCAGGTGTTGATATTCAGGGGTATGTAGGACTCATGTCCATGGGAAAATACAGAGAAGCGGTAAGGCTTATCAAAAAAAATAACCCTCTGCCTTTAGTGTGCGGCCGTGTATGTGTGAGAGAATGTGAAGTAGCATGCAGAAGAAATAAAGTAGATGAGCCTCTGGGAATTGACTATCTTAAAAGATATGCCTCCGATATAGATATGGAAGACCCGTGGATACCGGATGTGCCTGAAAAAAATGGTAAAAAAATCGCCGTCGTAGGAGGGGGACCTTCCGGGTTGACCTGTGCCTATTATCTTATTCTGAAGGGTTATGATGTCACAATATTTGAAAAACATGACAGACCGGGGGGCATGTTACTCTGGGGTATTCCTGAATACAGACTTCCGAAAAAAATCCTCGCCAGAGAAATTAAATGGATTACCGATCTGGGGGTAAAAGTAAACACTGGAACATCTATAGGTAAAGATTTTACGATAGACAGTCTCTTTAAAGAAGGGTTTAACTCAATATATCTTGCTCTCGGAGCACAGGGCGCCAATAAAATGAGAGTACCTGAAGAAGATATTACAAAAGAAGTGATTTCAGGTATTGATTTTCTATATAATTCTCAATTCCCGGGAAAAGTTTCCATTTACGGTACAGTAGCAGTGGTCGGAGGGGGAAACACTGCCATCGATGCGGCAAGAACTGCACTGAGATATGGTGCAAAAAAAGTTATTATACTTTACAGAAGAACAAGACAGGAAATGCCTGCAAATAATATGGAAATAGAAGCAGCCATCCATGAAGGGGTTGAAACAATATTTCTTTCTGCTCCTGTAAAACTTGTAAAAGAAGAGGGAAGACTTACAGGGATTGAATGCATAAAGATGGCTCTCGGTGAACCGGACAGAAGCGGAAGACGGAGACCTGTTCCTGTTTCAGGCTCCGAATATATTCTTCACTGTGATTTTGTAATATCTGCTATAGGACAGCAGGTAGAACTTGATGGTCTCGAGAAAGATGAGAGACTGAACGTTACAAAACACAATACCGTATCCGTCAATATTAATACTCTGGAAACATCAATACCTGGAGTGTTTTCAGGAGGCGATGTGGCCACAGGACCTGCTGTGGCAATTGATGCCATAGCTCATGGAAAGATGGCTGCAGAATCTATAGATGAATTTTTAAAGACCGGTAATATTACACCTGTAAAAAAAGAGTTTTTCAGTTCTAAAGATATATTCGGAGATATACCTGAAAGCGAGTTTGCAGAATATGAAAAAATTAAGAGAGAGATTATGCCTGAATTGCCTCCTGAGGAAAGGATTAAACATTTCGAAGAAGTAGAACTGGGATACAGTAACGAACAGGCAGAGCATGAAGCACACAGATGTCTCACATGCGGATGTTCAGCTCTTTTTGAGTGTAAACTGAAAGAATATGCCACAGAATATGATATAGATGTATCAAGATTTATAGGAGAAGTAAGAAAATATAAGTTAGATAGCCGTCATCCCTTTATAAAACTGGATCCGAATAAATGTATTTCCTGCGGGCGATGTGTGAGAACCTGTGCGCAAATCCTTAATGTGTCAGCCCTGGGCTTTGTATACAGAGGATTCAAGTCGGTAGTAAAACCTGCCATGGAGAAAGAACTTCTTGAAACAGGATGTATAAGCTGCGGTAACTGTATATCTGCCTGCCCTACGGGAGCGATTACAGAAAATTATGCCTTTAAAAAACCCGGGCCTTGGATAACGGAAAAGGTTCCTTCCATATGCAGTTTCTGTTCGTCCGGATGTAACCTGATCGTTGATGCACTCACAGAAGATATTTTTTCTATAGAAAACGGAGGGGATGGTACGCATAATAGAGGTTATCTCTGTGCAAAAGGAAAATTCGGTTATCGTTATCTGTTTGATAAAGGAAGGCTCTTAAAACCGATGGTGAGAAATAACGGAACTCTGTCTGAATCTGACTGGAATGAAGCTCTCGATATAACGGCAGGGAAGATAAAACATATAATTGACACATACGGCCCTGAAGCGGTAGCAGTATTCGGTTCTCCCAAAATGTCCAATGAAGAGTTATATTTACTGCAGAAATTTGCGAGAGCAGGACTTAAAACAAATAATGTTCATACCTTTAGCGAAATGTTACATGGTACTGAGCCTGACAGCATCGATTCCTCTTTCGATATCACTGCCTCTACTGCCACAACTGATGTTCTTGCAACATCTGATGTGATAATTGTCATAAATTCAGATCTGACCGATGAAAATCTCATAATGGAATTAAAAATAAAAGAGGCATTAAAAAAAGGAGCAAAACTTGTTGTTATAAATTCCTGTGACATACATTTAACAAAATTTGCAGATCTATGGCTTGATTCCAGAAGAGGAACAAATACTGTACTGCTAAACGGCATTATGAACGAGTTAATAGAGAAAGGTAATGTAGATAAAGAGTGTATAAAAAGAGAAAATTTTGAAATTTTTAAAGACTCTGTAAGTCAGTTCAATCTTGATTACAGTTCTCAGATTACTGGGGTCGATAAAAATAAACTCCTCACAATGTGTGACCTTATGGTAAGTAAAAATATTACCGTAATTTATAATATTGACAGTCACAAAGAAAAAGCCGTGGGAGACTTTAAAGCTATCTGGAATCTCCTGATGCTTTCAGGAAGAATCGGCAAAGAAAGACACCTGATAACAGTCAGAAATTACTGTAATTCTGCAGGACTTATGAATATGGGTTTCATGCCTTATTATTTACCGGGCTGTGTAAAATATGGAGAAAGAGAAAAAATAGATAATCTTTCTAAAAGATGGAATTTAAATTTACAGGAAATATTTAAACCGGTCGATGTGCAGAAAAAAATGAAAAATAATGAAATAAAGGCAGCTCTTGTCTTCGGTGAAAATCCACTCTGTGAAGTCAAGAATATCGAATATTTCAGAGGTCTGGAATTTTTAATGGTTCACGATTATTTTATGACAGAAACTGCAGGCAAAGCAGATGTCATTCTTCCGTATTCTGCTTATATAGAAACAGAAGGAACATTTACTGCCTGTGACGGAAGAGTTCAGAAATTTAATAAAATATTTAATTCAAAAACCGGTCTTGAAAACTGGCAGGTTATAAAAAAACTGGCAGCAAAATTGAATATAGATCTGGAACATTCTTCAACTGAAGATATATTCAATGAAATAAAGGAGAGCAATACTCTTCATAATAAAGAAAACGTTGTTTCATATAAAGTCGATGAATTTTTTATTTATGACATTGATACTCATCTGTTTAATCTGCCTGAGTGTGAATATATGTCAGATGAGAATTATTTCAGAATAAATATAAAAAATCGGATTATTAAGAACGTATCCGAGTGAAAAGTTTTAGGGTGACTTTTCGAATAGGCTCTAAATAAATAGTCAAAAATCAAAAATCGAAAAAATTATTTTGATAAGCTGAGGAGTTTATCAATGATTCCTTTTGATAAATTATTAATCTGTGTTTCATTTTTCTTTAAAATACTCTTTATAGCTTCCTGAGATGTTTTTTTCAACAGTTCATTATCTGTTTCTTTATAAAGCTCTGCAAGAGGAAGAATACATTCTTCTTTACCTGTCTTACCCAGAGCCTGGGCAGCACATATTTTAAGTTCACTGTCGTCTTCTCCGAGTATATTTAACAGATGTTCCGTAGCTTTCTCATCACCAAGGAGTCCCAGAAATTCAATAGCCTGATCCCTGCACAGAGAGGTTTTATCATTGAGTATCTCTATTAACGGCTCCACAGAACTGACGGGATCGATCTGAATCAATACTTCTATAATACTTCTCATCAACAATATATCATCTTCTTTCATGGCTTCAATCAGATATTTTACTGATTTCCTGTTACCTATTTTGGCCAGAGCATCTATCGCACCGAGTCGAATAAAATAGAAAAAAGGACTGTCATCTTTCAGCAACATAGCTATATCATCTATGGCTTTTATATTTCCTATTTCCCCGAGAGACATTAAAGCGGCCATGATTACTCTTATATCAGGATCTTTTAATTTTTCTATGACATAGGGCACGCATGCTTCTTCTTTACGCTCGCCCAGGAGATCGGCAGAAAATTTTCTTATCAGGGGATCACTGTCATTCAGTGATTTAATCAGCAGAGGAAGTACAGTTCTATTCTTTGATTGCCTGAGCTGTATATAAGCTTCTTCTCTTGTTTGTTCATCGGAACTGACAAGTAATTTTATTAAGGAAATAATTTTTTCTTCCTGTTTCATATGGTTCTGACTTTCTGAAATTATAAACTGTCATGACCGGACGGTCATAACGAAACATAAGAATCCTTTCCCTTACTAAGCATTAAGATCTTTTATAATATTATTGACATGAGCATAAGCATGTAATAAAGTTCTTCCTCCCATTCACGATAGAAGTCATGTATTATTTATGCTCACCTCAGTATGAAATTATAACACAGCAGAAACAAGAATACAATGTTATGCAGGGGAACAGGAAAAGGATCAAGCAAGAAATAAATGATAAGTATTTTTTTTGAGTCTTTAATCTGATATAATATTTCAAGGAAATGATTGTATAAGGAGATGTTTTTTTGAAAAAGAGCATAATTTTAATTGTTTTTCTTCTGATGACAACTGCTATTTCTTTATCAGCTGAAACTATAGATCAGCTTATTATCAATTTAGGTTCATCCGATGATACTATGAGCCAGTATGCGGTATGGAGACTGGTTGAGAGGGGCTCACAGGCAGTAGATCCTCTCATAAAAGCTCTTGACAGCGATAATAAAGATCTGCGGTTGAGGTCTGCCATGGTGCTCGGAATGGTTGGAGACAGAAAAGCTTTTCAACCTCTTGTAAATCTGCTCGGCGATCATGATAAAGAGATTCAGGCTTCTGCAATTACTGCCCTGTCCGGTTTTACAGACAGCGCAGACATGATTTTGCCATACCTTTATAACAGTGATGACAGGATCAGAATGAATACCATTGTAGGACTGTATAACAACGGTAATCCTGCAGTAATGGATAAATTAAAACCAGAACTTATAGATTTTATTCAAAACGACAGCAGTTCGGATGTTCGTTATTATTCGGTTAAAATACTCGGAAGCTTTAAAGACAGAAATACTATTCCCTGTATAAAAGATGCCCTGAGAGATGAGTCAGGGCGGGTAAGACTCGGTGCGGCAGAAGCCCTTGCCGGTCTGGCAGATAATTCATGTATAAAGCCTCTTATAAATGTCCTGGATGATGAGAGGGCTATGGTGAGGCATCAGGCTATACTCATACTTACGTCATTCGGTGACGATGCACTTAACGATCTATCGGAAACATTAAGAGATAATTCTTCCTCCGATATAAAAAAAGCACAGATAGCTCTGGTTCTCGGTAAGATAAAAAGTGCTAAATCATATGAATTACTCCTTGATTCTTTAAATATCAGTAACGGAGACATAAGACATAATGTTTTCTGGGCTTTGAGTCACAGCGGTGACAGGCAGGTGGAAGCTTTACTTATGGAAGCTCTTTTTCATGAAGAGCCTGACATAAGATTGAGTGCCGGTAATGCCCTTTCTAATATTAACCATCCCCTCCCGGTGGATTATCTGCTTAAAGCTCTTTTCTGCGAAAAGATTGACGTAAGGCGTTTTGCCGCCATGGAATTATGGAAATGTAATGCTCCTTCATCTGTAAAACCACTGGCAGATGCGATGAAAGATGAAGATTATTTTGTCCAGAGATATGCGGCAGAGTCTTTAATAAATCTGAATATTCCCCAGTCAATACCTTTACTCACAGGTAATCTTTCGGACAGAGATGAGGTGGTAAGGGGCATATCTGCTTATGTACTATCCAATATAACACTTGATAAAACTGCAGTTCCATCCCTTATCAATGCCCTCAGGGATAGTGATGTTGTTGTGAGACTCTATGCAGCAGACGCTCTCGGTAAAACAGGAGATACCTCTGCGACAGGCCCTTTACTCGATGCCCTCCATGACAGTGAACCGGTAGTTATATTATATGCAGTTAAAGCTCTGAGAAATTTTCCTTCCAATAATACTGTCACAGCCCTTGTAAACATGGTCAGTCATGAAGTATGGCAGATAAGGAGTGAAACAGCAAGATCGCTGGGAATATTAAGATCTCCTGCGGCAGTACCATCTTTAACCGGTTTGTTGAATGATATCAATGAAAATGTCAGAAAATCGTCAGTGGAAGCTCTTGGAAATATCGGGGACAGAGCTGCAGTTTCATCTATTACTTTAAAACTCAATGATGAATACAGCACTGTCAGAGCCAGCGCGGCTAAAGCCCTGGGGAATATGGGAGATAAAAAAGCATTACCATTATTAAAAGACAGATTAAATAATGAAGAAAGCATTTTGACTGTAAAGGCCATTAATGAGGCTATTCAAAAACTTGAACGGCTATAAAAGTAACTCATTCAGGAAATTGTCAGGATACATCATATAATTTGCCAGAGTTATTTTTCTTACAGTCCTTAGAATCATGGGATGTCTCACAAAAAATCTGATAGTAATAAAAATTTGAAAGGTGATCTTTTATGAAAAAAATAATCTTTTTCCTATCTATTTTTTCTCTCTTTTTTATGTCAGGCTGTGATTATTTAACATTGAATACAGACGAAGAGGTTCTTATGGGGGAACAGGTAGCTTTACAGGTAGAATCCTATTATGATATTTACAGAGATCCGGCAACAACGTCCAGGATTCAGAAGATAGGCCAGGATATTTCCCGATTTACAACAAGGCCATATCCTTATAAATTTACTGTTCTTGATTCAGACGAAGTAAATGCTTTTGCCCTTCCTGGAGGACATATCTATATATTCCGCGGCCTTCTGGATATGGTTCTGAACGACGATCAGGTAGCAGCAATTATTGCCCATGAAATTACTCATATAGAGGCACAGCATTTTGCCCAGGTATATGAAAGAATGAAAAGAAAAGAAATATTCTATAATGTAGCAATTCTGGCTACCGGAGGAGTAGCATACAGACCAATACAGGTATTGTCCTATCTAGATGCCTATGTGTTTGAACCAAAATATAGCCGTGATAATGAAACAGAATGTGATATGTCCAGTGTTCAAATGCTTATTAATTCAGGCAGAAATCCTCACGAATTTGCAGAGCTTTTTAAAATATGGGAAAAGGAAAAAATGGATACAAGCTGGCTTCCCGGGTGGATGAACAGCCATCCGGATTTTATAACAAGGATAAGAAATATTGAAGAAGAGATTTCCCTTCAGACAGGTCTCTTAAATCATGGCAATATACATCTTGATTTATTTCCGAAGTTTTCCTCTTTTAAAGAAAAAAAAGAAATAATTGACGTACAGGAGGAAGAACTTGCTGCGTATTTATCTGTTGAACACAGTAATAATATGATAAAAATAAAATGGACAGGTAAGTATGATGAAATAAGCAAAATCGAGTGTTACGGTTTGAATAAAAAACAGAAGATTATAACTGACGGGAGAACGGTGGGTGTTCCTTTTACAGTAGAACTTGAAGAAGGACATTCTGTAAAATATGTTATAGCTTCCGTAAAATATACCAGTGGAGAATTTCTATGGGATATTATTAGAATTTAATAGACTTCTTTAAATAATGTGCCAGACCATTAAATAGTGAGCAGTGAGTGAGAATTATCCTGTTTTACTCATCACTCACCGCTCAAGGCTGTTAAAAAATTAACCTTTCCCTGATACATTTATATCGTCAAATAACAGATGAGGTGAATAATAAGAATAACTGAATTCATCAAGTTCCGGTTCATTGCCTATCATACGGATATTGTCGAAAAATTTATATATATTTCCTGCAATCATAGAATCCATAGCTCGTCCTGCAATCTCACCGTCTTTAACATAAAATCCTATACCTATATTTGCAGAGAGATCCCCTAAAATGATATTGCCGCTGTGAGCTCCTACAAGATAGTCAGCTATTACGCCTTCTTTCATGCCTGATATGAGTTCACTGTATGAATGATTTCCGGTTCCAAGAGCCATTGTTGATGTATTGGGAGCAGGGCTCATATCTATCGAAGCAGTCCAGAGACCTCTTTTATATCCGTTTCCGGTGCTTCCGCAGCCATACCTGGCTCCTGCAGAGAGATCGAAAAGGAAATTCTTCAGAACACCGTTCTCTATAAGATATTTGTTTTTAGTAGGAACACCTTCGTCATCTATCGGCGAAGTGTGAGGGAAATAATCTATGGTCGGATCATCTACTATATTAAATACGGAAGGAAAGATTTTCTCTCCCATTTTCTTGCTGAGAGGACTGGTTCCTTTCAGTATACTTTCACCGTTTATACCTTCTTTAAATCTGTGAAGAAGAGCCCACATACACCGCGGTGTAAAGAGTACGGACATTTTTTTTGTAGGAACTGTACAGATTTTTTCCGTAAGTTTATACTCCCTGATAAGCTCCTCGAGTTTTTCATCGGGGAATTTTGAAAGTTTTCCTGAAATATAGGTTCTGTTAACACCTTCTTTACTTCCTTTTAACAGACCCGTAACACCTATGTCAAGAAGGGTCTGTTGATATGTTTCGTCTTTACCGTTAGAGTTCATCAATCTTGTATGTTTTACAGTTTTCTGTACATGAAGTTTCAGATGCATGTCAGGCGCCATAGATGCAGTCTTTCCAATGATTTCATCTGCCATGACAAGAAGTTCTTCAGGCCCCTGATAGGCAAGGTCCGGGTCGAAGATCTGTCTGGCTGTTCCCGGTTCTACGGGGAAATGGAAATTTACTTTCTGACCATATTTTGCCGAAAGAAGGGCTTTTTCCGTTAATTCCGAAGCAACATCATAACTTGTTCCGCATGTATTTCCCAGCCGTCCGTCATGAATAACCCTGAGGCTGAATTCTTTTAAATCTCTGTTAACTATATCATTGAATACTCCTCCGTCATATCTTACAAGGGTAGACTGAGTCATAACGGAAAGAATCTCCGCTTCATCTACTGATTTAAGAACAAGATCCAGCATCTTTTCCATACTATATACCTCCTATTACTACATCTTTAACCATCAAATGAGGCCCGCCGTGCCCGGAACTCCAGAGCATCTGCATTGGTCCCACACTGCCTTTACCGCATCCGCCTGACTCATCCATGGAAAAATCATTCCCTATTGCTACTATATTTTGTAATGTTTCAAACAGATTGCCTGTAATATTCAAATCTCTTACCATATTCTTAATCTGCCCTTTTTCTATCATATATCCGTACTGAGCGCCAAAGGTGAACATATCGCCTATGGTCTGTCCTCCCTTATGACCTATAAGATAAATTCCTTTATCTATTGAAGCAATCATTTCTTCAACACTGGAAGTTCCTCTTTCCACAAATATATTGGACATTCTGACTATCGGGGTAAAGGTAAAATCTACTGCTCTTGCATTTCCTGTTACAGGTTCATCGTAAAGAGCTGCTGTTACTCTCGAATGAAGTCTCCCTGTAAGTATACCGTCTTTAATAAGCAGAGCTTTTCCTGAAGAGACTCCTTCGTCATCATATATATAATGTCCTGATACGCCGGGAAATCTGCCGGTATCTGAAATATTGAGTATTTCAGACCCCATTCTTCTTCCGATTCTCATTTCATTACGAATAGATTTATTATTTGCAATGGAATCTGCTTCACTGAGATGTCCGAAGGCTTCATGAGTAAATACACCGCTTATGGAAGGATCGAGAATAACTGTATAAACACCTGATTCTACAGGTTTTGCCGATAGTAAATCAAGGGCGATTTTAAGTTTTTTCTCTACATCACTATGACGGTTTTTAAGTCTTGCATAATTATCACATGCACCTAAATGGATAGCAGAACTCTGTATAATACCATCTTCCCTCGCTGTTATACGGCCGTAAACAGCACAGAAAACCTGTTCCTGATTTATACATGTTCCTTCCGTTGTCATAAAAAGCTTTTCAGAAGCATGTTCTTCATAGTACATTGAAGCAGTCTGGATTTTAGGAACGTCAAGAACAATATCTAAATATTCTTTAATTAAATCTTTTTTTTCTTCAAGACTTATAGGCCTGGGATCAATTTCAGGATTTATCTTGACTGTATCTTTAACAACAGGTACAGGAGCAAGAGAAACTTTGTCTTTTTTTCTTTTACCGGAACTTTTTGCCGATAGAACTGCTATGCTTACGGCATGGTCCAGGTTATCCATATCAGTCCATGAATTACACCCCATACCTCCGTCTGCTACTGCTCTTATATGGCCGCCAATCATAGTGGACTGGCTTATTTCCTTTAAATCGCGACCGGAAAAGAGAACTTTAGAATGAGATATTTTTTCCCATCTTGCATCTAAATACTCTGCATCTGCAGATGATAAAGCTTTTTCTAAAATGTCTTTCTCTTTCAATACGTATACCCCCCGACTATATTTATTTTTTTATATAACAATGCAAATCATTATAAGCATAATCACTGAAAATTCGATATAAATCACCCGAATCCTTTCATACATTACTGTATTCTTATATATACTTCTTTGCATAGATAAATACATTGAGAATTTCAATGGCCAGCCCCTTCCGAAAACAAATAATCCTCTTATTGATAATTTCGTTCTCCCGGACGTATCATATTGAACTCTTACTTATTTACTTACAGGCTTTCAGGACGAATTTCTTTTCTCCAGAGACTGGCCACTGAAATTCTTCAGTGATGCGCAACAAAGTATAGAAAGAAAAATTTTACCATCCAATAAACTTGATATAAATAAAAAATTTTTCTTTCCATTTTTTTTATGCTGAAACTTTTTTGTTTTTTTTAAGGTTATATTATATAGCAAATTAATAATTGGATGGGAAAAGACATCCTTTTAAAAGTGTTCTATAAAATTTTTCATATTATCTTCTGTATTATAAGAGCACTTATTCTTCTATTAAATTATTCAGGTTAATTAAAAGCAAAAGAAAGAAGGAAAGCAATATGAAAATATTATCAGACCGATTTAGTAAAATCGATAAAGCCGGCAGTTTATTCAGCAAAAATACTGTAGAACAGAATATTCTGGAAGTAAAAGACAGAGTGACCCTGTCACATAATACCACAACGACTCCTTCCGGGGAAGTTGCATCTATTGCCAGCACCGGTTTTACAGAGAGCGAAACACCGGAAAGGCTCGACACACCTGCCAGCTTTCGTGGACAAAAAGAGCTTTTAGAGATTTTAAATAATATGACAGATGAAAATAATAATGTAAAATTCGTTGCATCTAAAGGACTGCTTGAAGCCCTTCAGTGTGAAGGCTCTTTCGATAAAACTGCTGTCCTTGTTAAAACCGGAGTGAATATTCTTTCTATAACAGCTCCTGCCGACAAAAATACCTTATTAGAAATTCATGAGCCTTCTCTGGTAGAACGTGAACTTAAAGATGAAGGTATGACAGATCTTCTGAACTTTATCCACTCTATAAGGGACAAAAAAACTCCCTGCGTAAATACTTCTATTTCATTAAAAGCTCTGGAGCCTTTTATAAAACTGTTAGAAGGTGAAATTAAAGATAAAGATATGACGGATCTTCTTACCTCTATCAGTTCTATGTCCGGCAACAATAGTGTAAAATATATTACATACAAAGGGCTTCTGGAAGTATTAAATTCAGATAAAACAACCGATAAAACAGCTCTACTGGGTAAAATCGGAGAACATATAATGGCTTCAGATGTTCCCGGGTATTCCAATGGAAACAGTTCTATCTCTCTAGAGGCGGCAAAACCACTGGTAGAAATTTTAAAAAGACATGTTGAAGATAAAGATCTCCAAAAAATGCTTGAAATGGCAGAGCATATTTCAGATAATGAACCCTGCTCGAAATATGCCGCATACATGGGGATTTTTAAAACCATTGGTTCAGGAGAAAACCTTTCTGACAAAGTCCGTTTCTGGAGTAAAACAGGGGCCCATATCATGGATTCACCTGTTCCAGGCTACTCCTATGGAAATAGTTCTATATCAATGAAATCCGTACAGCCATTTATAGAAGAGCTAAAACATCATATTAATGACGGCCGGACTGAAGAACTGTTTGAGCTTATCGGCAAAATCCCGGACAACGAAGAGGCTGCAAAATTTGCTGCATGTAGAGGTCTTTTAGGCACAATGTCTTCTGACCTTCCGGACAATAAAACAGCACTTTTAAGTAAAACTGCTTTCAATATTATGGAATCTGAGATTCCGGGCTATCAGTATGGAAAAACCTCAATTTCCTTAAAAGCAGTAAAGCCTTTTATAGAAAATTTAAATGGAGAGTTAAAAGATGAGAGAGAGAAAAATTTGATCGGTCTTGCCGATGCATTACCAGATAGTGCAAATAATATAAAATTTACATTATACAAAGGTTTAACGGATACTTTCTCCGGAGATATACCTTCCAGTAATGTTTCTCTCCTGGGCAGAGCCGCATCAAATATTCTGAATGTAACCTGCCCCGGCTATATCGATGGTAATACGTCCATATCACTGGAAGCCGCAGAACCTGTAATGAAAGCTCTGAAAGAAGAACTTGACGACAGTGAAAGCAGAGCCCTTTTTAATGTTACTTCTCTTTTAAAAGAAGAAAACAGTCCTCTAAAATATTGTGTTTATAAAGGTATCTCCAGCATATTAAGTTCCGGAGCAGGCAAAGATAATATTGTCAATCTGGCAAAAGCCGGTAATATTGCATTCAATACAACAGCTAAAGGCTATACCGATAAAAAAGCTTCTTATAATATAGAAGCGGCAGAGCTCTTTATGAATGCTATCGAAACAGAAGGAGATAAACATATTACAGCCCTCTGCAAAGCTGTGAGAGATGGTAATTATTCCGGCTTCAATGATAGATGTAAAGCCTATGCAAAGCTACTGGATAGCACCATATTAGAGGAAAAGAGAAACAGACATCATAGAGCTGCCGCTCTGCTTGCAATAGGCGGAACAGCAGGGCTGGCAATGGCTTTTGCTACATTCTCACACTCTATGCCTGTAATTGGCTCTGTTCTTTCTGCACTTGCAGGAGCAAGTTTTGTTGAAGCTACAATTCAGCACATTAAAGCCATGAATATTTAATTTTTTCGGCATAGTTCAAATTTCAGACTGGAATATAAACATCTGTAAATCATGAATATGACTGTTCCCACGGCCAGGGTCCATTGGAATAGTTTTAATTACTCCGAATTCCCGGGATTCTAAGCCTGTCATCTATAGAGGGAGTATTCCTGGATTTTTTAAATAAAAAAGGATTTTCTAAAGAAATATTGAATATTTGAAAAAAAATTCCAGGAATCGGTGATTTATGAAGAAAAAGGGTGTTTATGCAGGGAGTTTTGACCCTATAACCAACGGCCATATGTGGATGATAAGAGAAGGTTCTCTTTTGTTTGACGAATTTGTAGTGGTAATAGGAACAAATCCTGATAAGAATTATACTTTTACTACGGAAGAAAGATTCCACCTCATAGAGAAGAGTATAAAAAGTATAGATAATGTAAAAATTGACTCTATGGAAAACCGCTTTCTTGTGAGATATGCGGAAAGTATCGGTGCCAATTATATACTCAGAGGTATAAGGTCTGAAAATGATTACAGTTTCGAACGGGTAATGAGAAATATAAACGGAGATATGAACAGTGATATAACCACTGTATTTCTCATACCTCCCAGGGAAATTGCAGAAGTGAGTTCAAGTATGGTAAAAGGTCTGATAGGTCCGGATGATTGGAGAAGTGTTGTTAAGAAATATGTACCTTTACCTGTTTATAACCTCTTTCTGGAGAGATTCGATAAAGCCTGATTATTCCTGAAAAAAATAAAACCACTGAAAAAGGGGTTTTATGTTTATTTACCGTGTTACTATATCATTCTGCCCATGCCCATTCCCGGAACTGCCTGGCCGGGGGGTACCCCCTGTTTGCCCTGCTGGACCATCATATCTCCGCCTGCCTGCTGTGCCATCTGTAATTTCTGTTTCAACTGACTATGGCTAATTTTATCATAAAGACCGCAGAATACTCACTCTATAGCTGAAGTGTAACGGCAAGTTTTATATTACCCCAAAATAGAGAAAAATCTATAGAAATAATCTGACCAGTATATGATGTAGTAGTCAATATAATTTCTTGAAAACTGTTAAGAAATCCTCTGACCGATAGTATTACTTATTATAAATATATTTACTTTTTATTTATTTGTGTGATAAGTAAATAAAATTAAAATATATATAAAAAATATTGGTATCTTATCCCGTTAGAGTTAAAATACCATTATACAAATTTTAATCAATCTGAAATTAACAGAATATAAAGCAAAAGTCAAGAGGTGTAAAATTGAGGAATTGATGGAGCCTTTTAAATCTTATTGCCCTGTATGCGGAGGTGAAGATTGTCCGACGTACCTTGGATTTTACTGCAGACAGGTAGTAGATGAAAAAGGAACATATTATGAGAGTTACAGGATTTTAAGATTTAAATGCAATAGAAAGGGCAAAAAGAAACCACGTCACAGAACATTTTCCCTCTTACCTTTTGGACTCATCCCTTACAGTAAATACTCAACAGGATTTATCATGAAGATATTGAGATTATGGTTGTTACAGAGTAAATCCATAAAAGAGGTAATTGATTACATAAGTGAATTGGATAAATCCGGGGTATTGTGTACAGGGCCAGTTAGTCTTTACAGTTTTCTTGCTTATATACTAAATGGCATAGAGAAACTCTTTGTATGTGGCCATTACAGAAGACTCTGCAGTCTGCTTAATTCTTATGACAGAAAGACAATGATAAAGAATTTCTTCTGTTACCTTGAAGGTAAGTTTGACGGAAAAGCCAGAGACCCATGTGTGTTTGGATATAACTTCTACCGTCGCTGTGGAGGTTACAGAAAAAACAGTCATTTTTTATTTGGAACCCCATCTCAATTCAGGTCATAGTATCTGGATAAATACTCATAAAGGATTCTTTTTTATTTTCCCAATTTTCTACACCCATGCCGGGAAATTGAAATAATTCAATATAAAGTTAATTTTCCACTCAGTATTTTTAAAAATTAAAGTAATTTTCTAACCTGCCCTGTCATGTTATTTTCTGATTAATAAGTCTGCACAGACCTTTTTATATCTGACTTTTCCAGGAATTCATATAATAGTTTTATTATAATATTCGGAGGTGTTTTTATGAATGAACAGGAAAAACAAGAAAGAGCAGAAAAGATAGGTCTTTTCAGATTTGGTATAATCTCTCCTGTATTACACGCAGGAGAAGAAAGCCAGAACCATTATTTCAAAAGGATTTCCGAGAAGGAATTCCTCGTTCCCGGTGTTGGGATGAAGAAGTTCTCTGTATCGACCTTTAAATCCTGGCTCTATAATTACAGAGCATATGGTTATGATACAATAAAACCCAGGATAAGAAGAGATAAAGGGACTTCGAGAAAAATTTCCCCTGTATTTAAAGACCTGGTAATTAAAACCCTTAAAGAACTGCCAATAACAACTTATGCAATGCTCTACAACTATCTTATCCGTGAGGGTTTATTATTACCTCATGAATTTACTATGCCCACTTTTATCAAATATCTAAAAGATAATAATATTTCTATAAAAAACAGGGAAATAATACCAAGGAAAAAATTCGAGACAGAACATATAAATCATCTCTGGGTATGTGACTTTATGCACAGCATGCATATCCGTAACGGAAAAAGCAAAAAGAAAGCTTACCTGTGTGCAATAATTGATGACCATTCAAGGGTTATTACAGGTTTTCTCTGGAGCTTTGACTCAAATCTCTCTACCCTGGAAGAAGCCTTCAAAGGAGCTATACTTACTTACGGATTACCGGAAAAATTCTACTGTGATAATGCAAAGGTTTTCCTCTCTGAAGCCATCCACAGACCCTGTGCAAAACTCGGTATTGCTCTTATCCATTCTAAACCTTATGACCCATCCAGTCGCGGTTATGTACAGTAAATGATAATGTAAAGTAAGGTTATAAATCCCTTTTATATTGGGAAGCTTTTGTGGATTTACTTTACATTATCATACTCCTATATTTGAAGTAGACATTTTAGTCGAATTTATTTATAGGAGGA
>JBEHWO010000042.1:0-26871 GCA_040217695.1 Vulcanimicrobiota bacterium
TTTATATCGGCAAATATCTTATCTGCTTTACCGTTTATAATACCTTCTATATTCTTGTCAGCATCACTCACTATTTTTTCCTTTTCATCGAGTGTTTTCTGCTGTCCGTCAATATAACTCTGTGTTTCTGTCTTTTTCTGAGAAAGAGCAGCTTCTTTACCATCTATATATTCTTTTGTTTCTTTCTGCTGGCCATCCAGTTCTTTTTCCTTGGTAGCAAAGAAATCCTGAAGTTCCTTTGTTTCTCCCTGAACTTTTCCGCTGAGACCCGTAAATTCAGCTTCTTTTTTTGCCACGGCAGCTTTCTTTTCTTCAAGATTGACTCCGTCTTTATCGGGGAATACTTTATTCTTTGCCCACTGTACTCCTTTGGATGCCACGGTAGCCATAGCATATCCGCCGAGTGCAGACATACCTCCGAGCACAAGTGCTCCTACTCCGGCTCCTACCAGTCCTCCCATACCTATGGAAGACATAGCCACATCTTTTGCTATAATACCGGAAGTAAGGGCAACTCCTCCGCCTATACCGGCACCTATGGCCGCACCGCCGAGACCGCCTGTAATGAGACCTATACCTCCGCCGACTCCCTGAAGAGTCTTGGTTACGGTACCTTCTTTATAATAACTGGCTTTGCCACTTTCTTCTCCCTTGCCAAATCCTCCTACGTGATATCCTACTGCAATACCGCCGGCTACTGCGCAGGCAGTTCCTGCCACTATGGCAGCTTTTGCGACTGCTCCGCCTGTGCCCAGGACTGTTCCGGCGAAAGCAAGCCCCTGCGCTCCCTGAATCACTGCATTGGCAGGGCCAAGGCTTAAACCTGTAATACCGCCTGCCACACCGCCGCCTATGATACCTCCGTAAAGACCTGCTGTACCGAGGGCAAGTCCTGTTGCCACTCCCACTCCGCCTCTGATTTTACTGGCTCTGCCTTCTTCTTTGGCTTCGGTTCTGCCAAGTTTGCCCATTATCATTTCTTTTGTCAGTACCGGTTCTTCACTTTTCGTACCGGTTGTAACAAATCCGTCTTTAGGTTCAAGTCCTTTTTCTTTTACTTCAGTGCTGACAACTGGCATTACAGAAGACTTGACCAGGCTAGTTTTATTAATCTGCATATAATAACCTCCTAACTAAAAATTTTATGATTTAACCTCTTTATCAGGTTTACTCGCATCAGAAATAACATCCACTACATGACCGCCCACTTCTGTGCCTTTATTTATTACTTTTGCTCCGAGTTCTACCAGCTTATATCCGCCTACTCCGGCAGCTATAGCCATAGCTCCTGCTCCTATTGCTGCACCGATAAGGCCTGCCTGTCCTATGGCTGCTGCACTCAGATCTTTTACAATGAGTCCGGAAATAAGAGAGCCTGTGCTGCCTATGCTTGCCCCTACGACTGCTCCTCCGGGAAGGGCAAGGAAGCTGGCCACTCCGCCTGCAGTCATTGCCACAGCATTACCGAGTTTGCCCATTTCATATTTCTTTTTCAGTTCAGGTTTGTCCACAATCTGCGGATCTTTATCACCCATAAGTCCTGCAGGGAGGCCTATGGCATAACCGGGAATAAGGCCCGCTGTTCTGCCTATCTTATATCCTATAACACCTGCTCCCAGACCGGCACATACGGAACCTATAACAACACCTGCTTTACCTACGGCACCGGCAGAACCGAGGACTGTTTTCACTATGTCCATACCGGTCTGACCTGTAAGTATTGCTGCTGCAGGCCCGAGGGCAAGACCTACTGTGCTGCCTCCTACAAAACCTCCCGCTATACCGCTGTAAAGGCCAAGGGTTCCGACACCGATACCTGTAGCTATTCCTATAGGAGTAGCTATCTTATCTGCTGTTTTGGAAGCAATTTCCATAGTGGTAGGAGTATGAACTTCTTCGTTTGGCTTTAAATTTTTCAATACAACATTTTTCGGTAAAGCCACTTCTTCTTTACATGCTCCACTGGAAACGAAACCATCTCTTGGTTCCACAGACTTCTCTTCACTTCTGACCTTTCCTGCAGTCACAAGCTGTGTCTGTGTAGTAGTCGCATTAATTTTCATCGCACAACCTCCTTAATTTTATTATATCTTTATAATTTTATTATAATAAAAAAAAAACTCGTGTAAATAATTTTATGTTAACAGATTGTTAACATTTTAAAGAGAAAATCGTTGTCATAGCATGAAATTCAGGAGGGTGAAGAGTGAAGAGTGAAAAGTGAAGGGTGAGTTGTGATTCGTGAGTTGTGAAAAGTGAAAAAGTGAAATTTACCCGTCACGCGTTACGCGTTACGCGTCACGATTATAGTATCACGCATCACGACTATAGTAGATATTAAAATCTCAGATAAAATTTTGCCCGACTGTGATATTCATAACTGGAACAGGTCAGGAATATCTGATATAATTATTACCACTGAAGTTATAGACTGTAAGAAAACAACTCTGACAAATTATGGTTATCGTCCTCGCGTGAAGCGTCACGCGTCACGAAGGTAAAAAAATGAAAAAAATATTGATACTATTTATATTATTTATTACCATAACAACAGATCTTATTCTGGCTGCAGAAAAAAACTTTCATGACTTCATAATCCCCGCAGGTAAAGATTTAAGGGCTGTTATCTCTGATGATTTCGATCAAAATAACATATCAGACATAGCACTCTGTGATTATGAATTGAACTGTGTACATATATTGATCGGACAAAAAAACGGAGATTTCGCAAAATCTTCCTATCCTGTAGGACAGAACCCGGTGGATATTACATCAGGTGATTTTAATTGTGATGGCAATACAGACCTGCTCATATTAAATAATGCTTTAAATGAACCGGTATTTTTATACGGCACAGGAGACGGAAAATTCATTGTAAAAAAAGATAAAAGTTTTTATAAAAATAAAATTTCTCTTATTGTATCCTGCGATTTTAATGGAGACGGGAAAACCGACCTTATAACAGGGGGAAAAGATACAGGTATATCAGTCTTCAGAGGACATGGAGACGGAACATTTACAGAAGAGGCAGAATATAAAAATATACATAATCCGGTAGATATTACCATGGATGATTTCAACATGGATGGTATAACTGACATAGCCATTATTGATAATGTTTCAAAAAATCCACCTGCCGTGATGCCCGATATGCCTGACCGTAAAAAAAGGATAGTAGAAGAAATTGTTATAATAACAATGGGAGAAAACGGAAGGACAGACACATTTAAAGGAGGAACAGGCGAACTGGGACATATAAGATCATGCTATTTCAATGATGATATATACCCCGATCTGGTAATTTCAAATCCCGATGAAAATAAAATTATAGTCATGTTGAATCTGGGACAGGGAACACTGGGGGAGAAAAAAATTATAAATACAGGCCTGGCGCCGAAAGGACTGGATATTAAAGATATAAATGACGATGGTTTTGCAGAGATAATTACTGCAGATTCGGGAAGTAATACCATAAGTATAATAAAATCGTCGAACAATCAGGACACAGCATATGAAGAGAAAAGAAATACTGCATATAAAACAGGGAATAATCCCGATATGGTTGCTACAGGAGATTTTAACGGTGATAAAATCACAGATATAGTTTCACTGCGTAATGGCGGAGACTGTATATATATGTTATGGGGACTCGGAGGAGGAGATTTTTACGATGGAACCTGCGGTATAGCAGGAGAAAGTCCTCTTTCACTCTGTAAAGGAGATTTTAATAATGACGGAATAACTGATATAGTAACAGCCAATTCATTATCACAGGACTTAAGTATCCTCCTTGGCACAGGGGATGGTACATTTTACGGATTTCCTGTCAGAACAAGAGAATATCCTTCATGTGTAATAACAGAAGATTTTAACAGAGATGGCAATCAGGATCTGGCCGTTGTAAATAAACTCTATAACGGCATAACAGTTCACCTGGGAAATGGCAGAGGAGAATTTTCAGATAAATGGTCAGGAAAAACAGGGAAAAGACCATGTGATGTAATTTCAGGAGATTTTAACTGTGACGGCCATATCGATCTGGCAGTAGCCAATTCAAAATCAAACAGTATTTCCATTCTTACAGGTCTGGGAGACGGAACATTCGAAAAAGGTGAGGTATATAATACAGGAGAAGAGCCGGTAAAGATTGTAAAAGGAGATTTTAACTGTGATAAAAAAGAGGATATTGCCTGTGCCGAAAGTAATTCCAAAAAAATCTCACTCTTTCCGGGAAAGGGAGACGGCACATTTTTACCTCCTCTGAGTTTCCCCTTAGAAGGCACACCTCTATACCTTATTTCCAATGACAGTTCCTCCGGGCTTACGGTGGCAGATTATGACAGTAAAAAATTATTTTTCTTCAAAGGTGATAAAAATGCATTTCTTATAAATACCGGCGAGACAAATCTCCCCGGGAAGCCTGTATTTCTGACATCATGCAGAGATGGTATCCTGGTAGCCTGTGAAGAAAATATAATTGCTTTTATAAAAAATTTTTCTCTGAAAAAAGATTTTGCGACAGAAAATTCTCCCGTTGCGGTTATAACAGGCAATTTTGTATCCAATCCGGGAGAAGACATGGTATATTTAATGAATGATGATCGGTATATAAAATTACTCATAAATGAAAATAATATCGGAGATTTACAGAAAAAAAAGGAAGAAAGAAACAATATCATAAAAACATCCGAAGAGTTTCTCTATAAAGGGAACTATTATAAAAAGCAAAAAAATTATTATTCTGCCAGAGAAAATTATGAAAAATCTCTGAAATTAAATCCAGAATCAAAGGAAATATATTACAGAACGGGACTTCTGGAAGAAGAAACAGGAAATACGGATAAAGCCATAACATGTTATCTAAAAGTCCTGAATCTTACTTCAATCAAAGAAGAATATGAACTATCGGAAGAAACACTTTCCGACCTGAAGTCTCACCTTGGTTACTGTTATTACCGAAAAGGAAAAACAGAAGAAGGTAAAGCATTGTGCAGAAGAGAACAGGACAAAAATCCTCTTGCCCTCTTTACACTGGGCCTTATTTATTTACAGAAGAATGAAAATGCCCTTGCCCTCCATACATTTAAAAAATATCTTAACAGTAATTTTCTCTGTGATTATCAGAAACAAAATGTTATGGAATCAAGAGAATTTATAGCCGAACTGGAATTTAAATCTATGGGTGACTGGCTTCCTCTCATAGAAAAGCTGGGAAGTCCCGGGAACAGGGAAACAATAGAAAAACTTAAATTATATACAAACTATAAAACCATAAATGATCTTATAAAAACATACAGAAAAATTTTTTCAACGGACAAAACCATTACTCAGAGAAGTCTACCTGCTATGGAAGAAATACTTTCTGACCACATAAAAGAACCATGGAAAAAAGAGGGCTACATTACAAAAAATGACCTGTACTACCGCGATGAACATATTTATATAACTCCCTGCAATAACACAGGAAGCTCACGTCTTTATAAATCGGAAGACAGTGGTCTGACGTGGATAAAATTACTGAAAACAGATAAAAAGATAAACCATGTTACCTTCATAAAACCTGATATAATAATAGTCTTCACAGGAGACACATCTGAAGGCTCCATACTCAGAAGTTCCGACGGAGGACTTACGTGGGAACATGTAATGGAAACTTCATCTTCTGCAAAAAAGATCTTATTATCAGGTAATGTGTTATATGTTCTTACAGAAAAAAGCGGTCTTTTTGCATCAAAGGACTCGGGTATAAACTGGTATTTATGCGGGTTCGAACCGGAGCCGTCAGGAAAACAGCTATCCCCTGTTCCTGAAAATTCTATGATAGTAAATAAAATTAAAAACTGGGCAGATAATCTGGAAGAAGAGGGTAAAATTAACATAGAAAAAATCTTAGAAAACAGGGCAGGAAAATTTTTTGTTTTACTATCAAAAAACGATTATAATCTGAATAAAGAATTAATAACATATAATTACATAATAAAAAGTGATGACAGAGGTAATACATGGGAAAGCGTGGGATTCCCTGAAAAGGAGAATTACAGGGAACTTTACTTATCCTACAAAAGAGACAATAAAAATATCTTCCTTTACAGAAGTACAGGAAAAGGTTTAACCGTTTTTTCAATGAATGAAAAAGGAGAATTCTATATAAAATATAACGGAGATACGGATCTTTATAAATCTCCCGATGAAGGGAAGAACTGGCAGTTTATACCGGCTGTGCCGGGGAATAAAATCTATAATATAGACACAGGCAATCAGGAGATTATAAAAGTTACCACAGAAGGAGGACTTTTTACAAGTACAGACGGAGGAGTTACATGGGATTGATAGAATTAGTAGTGGCCCGTGGATGTACGCCACTGCGGGAAACTATAAAACAGGAGTGTAAAAATGATTATTGAAACAAAAGAAATCACATCTAAATATTTAAAAAATACAAGAAAACTATATATTCTCTTGCCACCGGGGTACAATAAAAAAGAAGAAAAACTTTATCCCGTATTTTATATGAATGACGGACAGAACCTTTATACCATAGAACAGGAAGGTCAGTGGTTCAAAAAATGGAATATGGATGTAATAATAGGAACTATGCTTGAAAAAAACTATATGGAAAAAATAGTAGTTGTCGGCATAGCCAACACAAAAAAGAGAGAATATGAATACACTCCTACCTATGATATGTTAGAACAGGGCGGCGGTGGAGCAAATATATACATGAAATTTGTAATAGATGAAGTAAAACCTCTCATAGAAAAATCTTACAGAGTCCACAGTCAACGGGAACATCTGGCTTTCGGAGGCTCATCGCTGGGAGGAATACTTACTCTTTATGCAGGAATAAAGCACTCTTCGGTTTTCAGTAAACTGGCAGTCATTTCACCTTCTCTGTGGTGGGATTTCGGCGTTATGTTTGATCTTACGAGAAACTGGGAGGTAGACCCTTCTACTCTGAAAATATGGCTTGACATAGGCAGAAAAGAAGGTACTGTTACAAGGAAAGAAAACCTGAATAAAATATTAAAAGAAATATACAGACCCGTTCATTTTAACAGAGTCCTGAGAGATATACTCATAAAAAAAGGCTTTGTTAAAAACAAAAATTTTAAATGCGTGGAAGATGTAAAAGGATTTCATGACGAATATTCCTGGGGTAGAAGAATGTATCCCATGCTCAGATTCTTTTTCCCCAAAAAAGATATTTAAGCACTGAAGCAGTAATGAATTGATATTGTAATGATATATATTCTATGATATTATGTAAAGAAAAAAATGTAACCGTTCAGCTATCAGCAATTTCAAGAATTTGTGACTTTTATCCGGCACGCTGAACGATTGCGAAATATTCTGGTGAGATAAATGGATATTCCACGGACCTTCTATGATAGAGTTGAATATTTATTCCCCTATCCTGTAGCTTCATGTTTGAGTAAATTCAGAGAAACTCAAAAAGGCGCGGAGAAAATCAATGTATTTATAAAACTTTTCGATATAATCATAAAGTACTGTACAATCATAGCTCTCTGCAATTATTTTTCAGACAGGAAAAACGATGAATCCTGTGACAGTTCTGTACTGAATTTTCTGAAAGACGGGAAATCGGACAGTGCAGGATGGCTTGAAATTTTAAAACTTATACTGAAAAATTATTTATCCAGAAGAGATGAATTTTTCATACCTGAGCTCTGTTCTTTTATATTTGACAGTGATGATAAACTTACTGAAAACTTTGAAAGACTTGAAGAATGCATAAATATATCAGGTAAAATTTTAGATAAACAGGGCGGTCTTTATTTCGAAAAGCTGGAAGTGCTTGTAATAGAATTACTGGAAGAGCTTTCCTTTTTTCAGAACTATCCTCTCATTAAACCTATTATTGTTACACCTCAGGGAGAAAATTTTTCCCTCAATGCCTATAGATGCATGGGAAGTGATGCAAAATTCAAATATGACAGAATAACCTGTAAATCTCCTTTTACTCTTCAGAAACTTCAATTACTCAATCCTCAAAAAAAAAGAATTGCTGGAACTCCATCCATTTTTATTTCCGGGCTTATGTACGGAATGCCAGAGAACCCATATATTTATTTTTGACTATATCTATTCTGACAAAGTAAATTATACATATCCCGTTGAAAATCACCGCCTGCCATGCACATCTGTAAAAAAGGATCTGGAACAGATTGTAGCAAGAAGTATACCTCTCAGGAAACAGATCTATTATGAAGACCTGTGGATTGAGTCACGATCTTACAGGGAGAAAAATCTGGCTGAAAAATACAGATTGCTGGAACTGGTAGGCAGCGGTGGTATGGGAGATGTATATAAAGCACTTCAGATTAATCTGGGAACGATCAGAGCCATAAAAATACTTCCTCAGAACCTCTGCGGTAATCTTAAATATATAAAGAGATTTGAGAGGGAAGCCAGACTTGCTGCCAGACTGGAGCATGAAAATATAGTCAGGGTTATAGATGTAGGTGAAACAGATCTGGAACGATATATAGTAATGGAATATATAGAAGGTAAAACTCTCCGCGATGTTCTGAATGAAAGAGAAACCCTTCCCGAAGAAGAGGTTATTTCTCTGGCAACAGCCATAGCATCCGGTCTGTCATGGATCCATCAGAATGATATTATACATAGAGATATAAAGCCTGAAAATATAATGATAGACATAAACGGAAAGGTAAAAATAGCCGATTTCGGTATATCCAAATCTACAGGTTCTCCAAGAGTTACAGCCGTAGGAGCCCCCATAGGAACTGCCCAGTATCTTTCACCGGAACAGGCTTCAGGCCACGGGGAAGTGGGATTTTATTCGGATATATATTCACTCGGAATAGTGTTATACGAAATGATGACAGGTCATTTTCCCTATGAATTTAAAGATGATAATCCTTTCTCTATAGCTTATACCATAATAAATACAGATGTTATTCCAATCAAAGAAACTGCTCCCGGTATATCTTCCAATCTTGCATCTGTAGTTATGAAATGTCTGGAAAAAGATCCAAAGAGACGTTACGCCGATGCCCAGGAAATTCTGAAAAAATTGAAAAACATATCGGAAAAAAACAATGAACAGGAAGAAGCTACTTCCCCGTTCCTTGAAGGACTGAGGTGGAGCGGTAAGTCTACACAGGAAATAGGGCCTCTGACAGAAAGACATGCGGAAAAAGTGACGGCAGAGCTTGAGCAAAAAAACAGAGCGGATTCCGACTGTGAAATCAGATACAGTAATCTGGTGGAAAGTGTTCTCTCAAAAGGATTTATGACAGAAGAAGAAAAACAAATAATAAAGTCTGCCAGAGAACATTTAAATATATCAAGTGAGCAAAATATAAGAATATTCTCAGAAGCAAAGGGCAAATACAAGGAAAAAATCGACAGAGCAAGAACTCACAGAGAAGGTAATGAAGAAACTGCGGAACAGAAAGTTAAAGCCTGTATAAAAAAAGGCAATGAATATTATGACAGGAAAAACTATAACAGTGCAATAAAGGAATTCAAAGCTGCCCTTGAAATCTCAGACAGTCCTGATATACACAACAGTATCGGTGCAGCCTATTGTTTGCTCGGACGGTATGACATGGCCATAATAGAATTTGAAGCATCCCTGAAGCTTGACAGGAATAATGCTCTTGCAATAAGGAATTTAAATCATATCTACGGATTAAAGAAAAGAAACATAACAAGGAAAATGTACGGAGACAACGGGGAAGAAGAAAAAAATGAGAACTATATAGATAAAGAGAAAATGAAAATGGCTTCCAACCATTACAGACAATTCCTTGAGAGACTGTGGACTAAAACATATATAACAGATAAAGAGCAGCAGGAAATTGAGTTGATGAAAAAAAAGTTAAACCTGTCTGAAGATATTTCGCAGAATATAGAAAGAGAAGTGGAAAGAGAAAATGAAGACAGGATTAAAGCAAGGGAAACGTACAGACTGGATGTAATGGATATGGCAATAACCAGCTATACCACTCTTCTGGAAAATCTATGGAATAAAGGTTATCTCACAGAAGAAGATAAAAAATACATGAAGATACAGAAAGAAGAATATAACCTGCCAGCTGATATATCGGAACAGATAGAAAAAGACGTTGAAACCGCCTTAAAGGCAAAAGATAAAGAAAGAATTGAAAAAGCTCTCAAAGGTTACAGGGATCTGCTTAATGATTACTGGAGAAAGGGATTTCTGTCATTAAAAGAAAAAGAAGCCCTTGAAAAATACAGGGTAGAGAACAGAGTGCCTGATGAAAAAATTCTTTCTATAGAAAAGGATATTAAAAACAGATATTATAAAAATAAAATAGAACTGGCCATAAATAAAGAAGGCCCGGATCAGGCTGATATCGACGACTGGCCTTTAGAAGATTACACATCAAATTCTTCTTTTGTAAGCAGGGAAAAAGAACTGGAAGAGCTTTTATCCTATGCCATGTCTTCCGATAAGATGGAACAGGATATGGCCTTCTGGGCACTCCTGAATACCTTTGAAACACTCATAAAAGAATTAAATGCAGAGAAACGTGACTGGGCCACACCGTCATTTGTCAAGTCTTTAAGAAAAGCAAAACATATAATTCCGAAAGAAAAAGCAAGGCTCATATCGTTAATTGATAATATTTTCAAAGGACTTACAAGGTCTACAAGAAGATTTGCAGGCAGGCATTGACTCGTGATGCGTAATGCGTAATGCGTTATAATCGTGACGCGTAACGCGTAACGCGTGACGCGCAGGGTAAGCCTGCTCACCGGTCACCGGTCACTGATAACCGGTCACTGATAACTGCTCACTGATAACTGCTCACCGGTCACTGATAACTGTTTAACGCCTCTTTTGCCGCTGCCCTGACCTTATCGGATCTGGCATTTTTTGCAAGGTATTTCACAGCCTCTTCAGCTTTGGCCGAAGGAGGGGCAAATCTCATATAATTATAAAAACACATTACAGCGTGGTCTTTTTTTCCTGTTACAGCTTTAGAGCATGCCATATTATACCAGGCAACAGCTCTTGCAGGATCTCTTGCCAGGGTATTCAGATAACAGTCAATAGCTTTCTCATATTCACGGGAATCTTCATATGTAAACCCCAGATTATTCATAAATTCAGGTTCCCTTGGAGAAAGGGTTACAGCTTTTTTGAAATGCTTCAAAGCCCCTTCCCTGTCACCTTTATCCAGAGCATCGAGACCTTTTTTATTTTCAATTCCCGCAGTTTTAGAATCTATTGTTTCATAAAGCCCTGCCTTTATAATAATCTTCCAGGCCTTATTTATAAGAGGAACTCTGTCTTTTACGGCAGAAGCCATATCTCCGCATTCAATCATAGAAGCTATTTTTTGAGGGATATAAACAAGATCATAATATTCAGGATATTTTTCACTCGAAAGAACATATTTTTTCCCATTCCATTCCCATATATCCTGCCAGCTTGCCCAGTAGGCATGAGCGGAATTGCAGCCCTCCGGGTATGATACTACCGGTTCATAAATACCATCGCTGTTAAAGTCATAAAGTAATACCCACTGTGAAAAAACCTGTGATTTAACAGTTTTACTGTTTTTATCGAAATAAAAACATTCAACTATATCATTATAACTGCTTGCTCCTGCGCCGGAATTTAACAGTAAATCAGTAATACCATCACCGTTCAGATCCCTTATATCACGAACAGACGTATAATCTCCTTCTATAGTGGCAACATGAAAGGGCTTATATCCATCACCTGATTTTTTTAAAATAACGGCTCTGTAATAATAAGCTTCACCGAACCATTCATCTGAAGATTTTTCCTCTTCTTCATAAACAGGCATATTGCCGGGAATGACACATAATTCTTTTATCCCGTCACCATCCAGGTCAAGCTCGTAAAGGTCAAAATATTTTTTTATATCAATATTCTTACCTTCAAAATCTTTTATATTTTTTAAAGGAATATACATTCCTTTATCATGGTCGTCTTTTTTCCAGGTAAAGAGTTTACCGCTATCCAGAAAATTATATCTTTCTTTCCGGGAAATTCTGTAATACTGACCGTTATTCACAGGATATTCCCTGAGATTAATCTTTGCCCGGGCAAAAGTTATAATTGAAAATAAGAATAATAAGGTAAATAAAAATATTTTTTTCATAAGATAATTCTCCTTTTTGTAACGTGACGCGTAACGCGTGACGCGTAACGCGAGGATTGTTTGATGGTAATAACATTAAAACTTCTTCAAATTCAATTATATTCCTCTTTGTAACGTGACGCGTGACGCGTGACGCGTGACGCGAGGATTACCGATATCTTTAAAATTTCTTCAAATTCGGTTCTATTCCTTTTTTTATAAATATTATGAAAGGAAAGATTCTTTTTTCGTCTAATATTTTATTTATTATAAAGTATAGTTGGTTTCATAACTATCCATAAATAATAACCTCGTAATGCATAAAGCGTAATGCATGGTGCACAGGGATTAAACCCATCACGCGTTACGCGTCACGACAACTTAAATTCTAACAGGTTATGAAATAAACTATAAAGAATATTGAATTAACCATGAAGGAGATAAAAACTTATGATTTCGGAAAGAGCAAAAAACATAACACCCAGTACAACTCTGGCAATAACATCGAAAGCAAAAAAAATGAAGAAAGAAGGAAAAGATGTAGTAATCCTGGCTGCAGGAGAACCTGATTTCCCCACTCCTGAAAGAATAAAAGAATTTGCTATAAAAGCAATAAAAAATAATTTTACAAACTATACAGCTACAGCGGGTATACCGGAATTAAAAGAAGCCATATGTAAGAAATTACTCAGAGATAACGGACTTACATATTCTCCTTCCCGGGTCATGGTAAACTGCGGCGGGAAACATGCCCTCTATAACTGTTTCCAGTGTCTTTTAAATACAGGTGATGAGGTCATACTGTCAGTCCCCTACTGGAACAGTTATATTGAACAGGTAAAACTTGCCGGCGGGAAAACGATAGAAATTCCTTCAAAACCTGACATGTCTTTAAATATAGAAGGCATAAAACATAGTATTACGGAAAAAACAAAGGTTATTCTTATTAATTCCCCTTCCAATCCGAGCGGTTATGTTATATCCGGAGAAGAAGCGGAAGCACTGGGAGAAATACTCATAAAAAATAAAAATATCTTCTTAATATCAGATGATGTATACGAATATTTTATATATGACGGGAAACACTACACAATAGCCGCCATGTTCCCTGAATTAAAAGAAAAAACTGTCATAATAAATGCAGTATCCAAAACCTATTCTATGACAGGATGGCGTATAGGTTATGCGGCAGGGCCGGAAGAAGTAATAGCTTCAATGACAAAACTCCAGGATCACATGACATCAAATCCGAGTTCTATATCACAGATGGCTGCACTTGAAGCCATAAATGGCGATCAGGAAGATGTAAAAATAATGGTAGAAGAATTCAGAAAAAGAAGAGCATTTCTTGTGGAAAATCTGAATAAACTGCCCCTTATAAAATGTTCCCCTCCGAAAGGAGCATTCTATGCTTTTGTAGACATAAGTAATACAGGTATCGGTTCGGGCGAATTTGCGAACAGGCTTTTAGATGAACAGCTGGTGGCAGTCATTCCGGGAAATGCTTTCGGAATGGATAATTATATAAGATTAAGCTTTGCCGCAGCCAGAGAAAGTCTGGAAAAAGGCATAGAAAGGATAGAAAAGTTTTTAATAAAAGTGAAAAGTGAAGGGTGAAGGATGAAGAGTGAGTCGTAGGGGCGAACCGTGTTCGCCCGGTACCGGTGAAATCACGCATCACCCGTGACGCGTTACGCGTTACGCGTCACGATTATATCATTACGTCTAAAACGAAAGGCTTTAACAGTGCAAAAAAATCTCTTATTATATATATGTCTCTTATTTATTTTCTTTCTATTTTTTTCATATACAGAAAATTCAGAATCTTCAGAGGAAATGATCTTAATACCTGCAGGGGAGTTTACAATGGGCAGTCCCAGGGGTGAAGGTAACAGTGATGAATGGCCGGCCCATAATGTTTACCTGAATGATTTCTATATAGACAGATATGAAGTCACCAATAGAGAATTTGCAGATTTTCTAAACAGTGGAAAATATTCTGATGACTGGATAAATATAAGAGACAAACGGTGCCTTATAGAACAAAACGGAGATTTCTACGAGCCAAAAAAGGGATATGAAAATCATCCTGCCATAGGTATAAGCTGGCATGGAGCTTCTGCATATGCTGCCTGGAAAGGGAAACGTCTTCCTACTGAAGCGGAATGGGAGAAAGGAGCAAGAGGAACAGACGGGAGAAACTTTCCATGGGGGGCAGAATGGGACAGTTTAAAATGTGCCAATTCCTGTCCCGGCGGAATAAAAATGCTTATGCCTGCAGGCAGCTTCCCGGAAGGAACAAGCTATTACGGAGTAATGGATATGGCAGGGAATGTATGGGAATGGTGTTCTGACTGGTATGACTGGAATTATTATAAAAAAAGTCCTCCAAATAATCCCTCCGGTCCTCTTAAAGGAAACAGTAAAGTAATAAGAGGAGGTTCATGGTTTTATTCATACCCGTCTGATTTCAGATGTTCCAGAAGAGCAGGAAAAGGATTAACATGCAAGCTTATTAATATAGGATTCAGATGTGCAAAGGATTTTTACTAAAAAATTTCAGCTAAAAATTTCAGCTAAAATTACTCTTTTTTTACCAGATCCAGAAACTCCATATAATCATATTGATCTTCAGAGTCACCTACGGTAGAGTAAGCAATAGTCTTATATACCGTAATATTACTATTGTTATAAGAAATCTCTTTCATAGGTGTAACTGTTCTATGATTGATCCTCATAAGAGAACCCATATTTATCTTCTCATGACTTTCAACAGGCGGCCCGGCAAGAAATTTTCCTTCTTTCAAATCTCTTGCCGCAAGTTTTGCAGTAATCATAAAATTTTTAGTTTCTTTATCCCTTGGATTTTCTTCATAATGTTCAAAGCCAAGAATTTTACAAAAATAATTAACGACTTCTTCTTCTGTATAGTTATCAAGATTATCGTTCAATGACAAAACCTCCTTAAGAACCGAATATGTAATCAGGTATGGAAATTTATTAATAGTCTATTTCCTATCGTAACGCGTAACGCGTTACGCGTCAAGATATATAACATTTTGGTTACTAATTTATCTGTTACGGTACTTAGGGACTGTAAGAAAATAACCCTGGCAAATTGTTAGAACGGTTATCATCCTCGCGTGACGCGTTACGCGTTACGCGTCACGATATAGACGTAAATATGATTGGGTTATTTCTTGACAACCCCTTAGCTTTTTCCTTCATAAAATATATTCAAAATGGTGAGCAATGAAAACATTCATAACTCACCATTAACCAATCAGGCAACACTATCAAAGACAAGACCTTTCATAGAGGTCATATTCTGTATTTTCTTTTCCTCGGAAACAGAAGAAAGATGGTTTGCCACAGTTTCTATAAAATTTAAAATACCTCTGCAGGCATCGGCAATAGAAGATATTATATCCTTATCTTTTTTTATTAATTTCCCGAGATAATCTCTGTTATACTTTTCCTGAATTTTCTCAATTCTCTGACGGTCAGAATCACTGTATTCCCGGGCATTCTCTTCCTCTTCATGAGCAGAAGATTTATCCTGACATGTATCTTTTTCAAATAACTCATCCCATTCAGGCGGAAATTTTTCAATCTTTTCTCTTACATATTTTTTATCGGAAGAAGTATTTTTTAATAAAACAGTATTTTTTTCCAGTTCTCTAAAAATATCTTCTTTTTTTCTATTTTTACTCTTATTTTCTTTTTCTTCCGAAATATTAATATCTTTTGGCTGAAAATCTACACGTCTCAGAGCAGGCAGATAAATTTTATCATTTTTTGATACTGTATCAAAATCATCATGGAGAGATGAATTGACAGGTCTTATGGATTGAAGGTTATCATATCTGCCTACATTCATCTTACGTGCCTCCTTATCTGAGAAAAACCTCTTAATATAATCTTCGGAATAATTTCTTTTTTCTTTAATATTTTTAAAAATTTTTTAAAAAAATATTTTTAATGGGCATTGTTCCACTTTGAATGAAAAATCTCCTTTTATTTTTTTATTTTAATTAAAAAAATTTTACAGAGGTATATATATTGACAGAATGAATAAAAAATATATAATAAATATATCTTCTTACTTTTATTTATAGAAAAATCGAAAGGGGGGATCATATAATTTTCAGTTTTCCTTCGACTTGTTTGGACTTTCCCTGAAGAAAGTAAGAGACTATCCCTTACGTTACCGGTAATTATGGTTGCGGTGATGATGCCGCTACACCAGTAATTCCGACAGCAACTCCCACTACACAACCTGTAACACCTACTTCAACGATATCACCTACAGCTACCAATACACCTACACCGGTGCCTACGGTTAAAGATGTATCCGATCAATTTAATATAAGTGCCGATTATTATATTGCACCTGATCCGCAAACAGGTGTAAATGCAGGTACCCTCATTATTCAATTATATCAGAAATCTACGTCAAACCTGGCTATAAAAGGTTTTCAAATAAGTTCAACATATAATCCTGATTTCCCGTTCTTCGGTGCATTACCATACAATGGCACCTTTAACGCTCCGCCGGCAGACTGGGCAACAAAAGCCGATTTAACGGTGGTACAGTGGCTGGGAAATACAGAACTGACAAAAGGCAATGTTTACGCATTCAATACAAAATATCCGAATATAGCTAACATGCCGAAGACATTAACAGTCGGTCTTTCAGGAAATACTGCTACAACGACAGTAAAGGATGGTGCAGGAGCAGAAACAATACCATTTAACCTTGTAGGCAAGTTAAATGTTAATGTTGTTACGAGACAGGTAAATCCGACACCTATTGCATCACCATCGGCAGCAGCTAAAGCTAAATAAGATATAAAAAAGAGGTTAAATAATACGAGCAATCTGTTATTTAACCTCTTTTGCCGCAAAATATCCCTGCCCCATGCTGTCATTTAATTTCTTCCACCACAAAATCTCCCATTTTAAGTGACATTAATCTCACCCTTGTGCCTTCCGTTAAAAACTGTCCGCTCTGAGAAGAAGCGGTATAAGTTTCTTCCTCACCGTCTATGACTATTTTTCCCATAGGTTTGAGAGGTACCGTTACAGTTGCCGATTTACCTATAAAGGATTCTTTGCTTTTTACCGATAAAGCCATAATATCCTGACCGGTTTTTGGCTTACGGCGGAAAAATGATATGAGTATAAAAGAGAGCACATACATAAGAGGAAGAAGAGCTGCCATAAGAGCAATGGCTGTTCCGGTACTCGCCCAGCCCGGTATAAGCAGAACAAAGATGTTTCTGCCATTTAATAATATAAAAGGCAAAGAAACAAATATAAGAGCTTCCCAGTTAAAACCGGGAATCTTACGAAGTTTATTTATAAGTGCTACCCACAGTCCCGTGAGAACTCCTGAACCGAGTAAAGATATTAAAATAAGGGTCATATCAGTACGAAGGTGCGGTATGAACATTAATCTACAGAAGTATCCCAGCAGGGCAATTATACCTGAAGGGATTAACATAAAACCACAGGTAAGGGTGCTTGCAAAAAATGTATTTACAGGCTCATCTTTAATTACTATTTCGTGCTGTGTTTCTTTCTTTTTCTCAGGTAACTGAAGTGGAGTTTCTGAGTCACCGGAAAAAGCTTTTTTAAACTCCGAAATATTTCCATATCTTTCAGAAGGTTCGGCGTTCAGGCATTTTAAAATAACAGTTTTTAAATGGGATGGCACATTTACATGATGGGCCACTTCTTTTCTTCCTTTCTGATCAGGAAGGTCAGGAACTTCTCCCGTAAGGAGATAATATAAAGTTGCTCCAAGGCTGTATATATCAGATCTTTCATCGGTCTGCCTTTTACCGTACTGCTCGGGAGGAGCAAAACCGGGCGTTCCTACTATTACGGTATCGCTCTTCTGACTTTCTTTAAATATACGGGCTATGCCGAAATCTATTAATTTTATATTGGAATTATCTGTTATCATTATGTTGGACGGCTTTAAATCACGAAATATGATGGGAGGTTTCTGACCGTGTAAATACTCAAGAACATTACATATTTGAACCATTATCTTTATTATTTGTTCTCTGTCAATAACAGGATTATTCTCTCTGTATTCCTTCAAATTTTTTCCTTCTACATAATCCATAACCAGATAATATCTTTCTCCTTCACAGAAATAATCTATTACCTTGGGAAGATTTTCATGGTGAAGGCGGCTCAACATATGAGCTTCCTGCCTGAACAGTTCCATAAATTGTTCTCTCTCCGAAACTTCAAGGAAGGTAGGGTTCATTTCTTTAATGACCCTGTCATCAGGCAGACGGGCATCTGATACAAGATAAACAGTTCCCATAGCTCCTTTTCCTATATAACGTTTTATGGTATATCTGTTCTGCAATAATGTTCCTTTCGATAGAGGTTCCATGATAATAACCTGCCTTTCTGAGATCGTGACGCGTGACGCGTGACGCGTGACGCGAGGATTACGTTATAAAGCCCCTCAAAATAAATCGTGACGCGTGACGCGTGGCGTGAGGATTACGTTATAAAAAGCCCCTCAAAATAAATCGTGACGCGTGACGCGAGGATTACGTTATAAAAAGCCCCTCAAAATAAAATGTTCTTTATAGTTAGTTTCATAATTATCCATTAAGGGGTTGTCAAGAAATAACCCAATCATATTTACGTCTATATCGTTACGCGTAACGCGTAACGCGTGACGCGAGGATGATAACCGTTCTAACAATTTGCCAGGGTTATTTTCTTACAGTCCCTAAATTATGAAATACACTATAATATTATTATAAATGATATATACGATGAAAGGGTCATACAATCCTTCAAGAATAAAAATTACCGGCCTGAGCAAAAGCATGTAATAAACGTTTTGCTCCCGTCACGCGTCACGAAAGCAAAAAGGACAGGAAACCTTCCTGCCCCGGAGTTACACAACTGAGGGTTGTGTCATTTTTAATCTATTCTCAGAGAAATTTTTATCATGCTCTTGAGATACCTTTCTTTACTCTCCCCAGGAAATTCATAAGATCATCAAATTGAGCATAAAGAACAGGTATGACAAGTAATGTAAGCAGAGTGGACAGAAGGAGACCACCTATTACCGCAATAGACATGGGGCCGCGCATTTCAGAACCGGAACCAAGTCCCAGAGCTATTGGAAGCATACCGAATATCATGGCTATGGTAGTCATAAGTATAGGTCTTAATCGTGTAGGGCCTGCTTCCTTTATGGCATCATCCCTTTTCATACCTCTTACCCTCAGGGTATTGGTGTAATCAATAAGAAGTATGGCATTTTTACCTACAAGTCCTACAAGCATAATAATACCGATCATAGACATAATATTAAGTGTTTTACCTGTAAGAAACAGTGCCAGTAAACCTCCGACCATGGCCTGAGGAAGGGCAAACATAATGATAAATGGGTTCAGATAACTTTCAAAGAGAGCTGCCATAACCATATATACGAGGACTATGGCAAGGATAAGAGCTTCTACCATATATTGAAAGGATTCTACCATACGCTCTCCTTCACCGCCGAACTTTACCGTGATGCCTGAAGGAACAGTAATTTCTTTCGCAAGTCTTTCTTCAATCGCTCTTTTAACGTTACCCAGAGGATAGCCTTTTGCAAGTTCTGCACTTATGACAATCTTCCTCTGTTTATTTGAATGTTCTATCTTATTCGGAGCAGGTAATGTCTTGAGTATTCCTATATCCTTTATAGAAATTGGTTTTTCCTCTACCTGGCCAAGATAAATATTTGCAACCTGATAGGGCTCTTTTCTATCCTTTTCTTTAAGCCTTACTCTTATATCATATTCTTCTCCGAATTCTCTGTATTTAATATCAGTATTTCCTTCTATACTCGTTCTCAATATGGATCCAATAGTTCCTACAGATATACCATGAGAAGACATTTTCATTCTGTCCATAACAACCCTTGTTTCAGGTTTTCCCTCTTTCCAGCTTGTATCGACAGACTGAGTACCCTCTGTAGTTTCTACAATTTGTCTCACCTTTTCCGACAGTTCAATAATATTATCCATCTGAAACTTGCTTCCTGTAATTTCCACCTGAACAGGTGCTTCTGTACCTGCACCTCCTACGGAACTGGGATAACTTATGATAATTCTGTAAGGAATATCCATCAGTTTCTCTCCCAGAATCTTCCCTATTTCTTTCGTGTCTCTTTTTCTCGTATGTTTTTCCCCGAAATCAATAGTAACAGTAGCGTATTGAGGCCCCTGTTCTCCTCCGATAATAGTTCCTGTTTCCGCTCCGACTGTCGTAAATATGGACATTACTTCAGGAAAATCTTTTTTATTATTTATTCTGTTTTCTACTTCCCTTATAAATCTATCTGTTTCATCTACATTGGAATCCGAGGGCAGTTCCATTTTAACCGTTACTATACCTTTATCCGTAGAAGACATAAATTCAAAACCGAGAGAAGGAGCTATAAATTTCATAGCCACAACAAGAGAGCCCATTCCAACAAGAACAACAAGCCATCTGACCTTCAGTGCTCTGGAAAGAACGCCTCTGTATATATTATCAAGTCCGTCATAAAAAGCATCAAAATAAGAGACAAAATTATTCCACCACGAGGAAAATAAACCGTTCTGCTCTTCCTTTTCACAATCAACTTCTTTAACCTGTTTCAGATAATCGGTGAGCAATAAAATTTCCTTATCGTTAAAATTCAGCTCTTTCAACCGCCCCTGAAGAAGTGATTCATCCAGAAATTTTACATTTACCAGTGAAACTAAGGAATCTAATCTGTCAGGAGACAATATATCCTTTAACCTGCCAAGCATTTCTTCTTTAAGTTCAAACCATAAATCCTGTATTTTTCTCTTCTTCTCCTGCCTGAACCACATGGAAGCGAGCATAGGAGTAAGAGTAAATGACACGAGAAGAGAAAAGAGTGTTGCAGAAGCTACGGTAAGACCGAAAGAGAAGAAAAATCTTCCTACTATACCTCTCATAAAGGCTATAGGCAGATATACAACTACATCAACGAGTGTTATGGCTATAGCGGCAAGTCCTATTTCAGAACGCCCGTCAAGGGCTGCCTGGGCCGGTGCTTTTCCCATTTTAAGATGTCTGTGAATATTTTCAAGAACTACTATTGAGTCATCTATTAATATACCAGTGCTGAGAGCAAGCCCCATAAGACTCATCATATTTAATGTCTGTCCCGCTGCATTAAGTATAATAAAGGTAGACATCATCGAAGTAGGAAGGGCGAACGCTATTATAACAGTACTTCTGAAATCATGAAGGAATAGGAATACCACTAACATAGCAAGAAGTCCTCCCACAATCAGTTCTTCTCTGAGAGACTCCAGGGATTGTTTTATAAATTTTGACTGATCATCACTGATCTTTATCTTTAACTGGGGATAATCTTTCTGAACTGCTTCAAGTTCTTTCTTTACCAGTTCAACAACCTTCAGGGTATTTGCATCTGCCTGTTTTTTTACTGTTACTCCGACACTGTCAACCATGTCAAGCCTGGTAATAGCATCTCTTTCTGCCGCAGCATCGGTTACATCTGCAATATCACTTAATTTTATACTGTAATTTACATTATTCTTCTTTTTTGTTATCCTTAAATTTTTTATTTCATCAACACTTTCAAATTCCCCCAGGATTTTTATGGAATTTTCCTTGTTTCCATGTTTCAAGTCACCGCCCGGGATATTCAGGTTTGCCATATTTATAATCTGACGTAATTCTTCTATTGTTATGCCATAGGCTTTAAGTCTGTCCTGATCTGCATAGATCTGAATTTCTCTCGTATCACCGCCTGACACATCCACACTGCCGACACCGCTCAATTTGGAAAATCTATCTTCAATATTCTGTTCCACAAGGGTTTTTACACTTCTTATATCCATAGAGTCACTCGTGATACCCATAGTGATAACAGGCATAGCACCGAAATCAAGTTTGGATATGATAGGGTCGTCTGCATCTTCCGGCAGATCCGGTCTTGCAAGATCTATCTTATCTCTCACATCTGCTGCCGCCACATCCAGGTCTGCTTCAAGAAGGAATTTTATAATAACGGCCGATATACTGTCACGGGACACAGATGTTACTTCATCGATTTTATTTATAGTACCTACCTGATCTTCAATAGGCTTTGTTACAAGTGTTTCCATCTCTTCAGGCCCTGCTCCCGCATAGGTGGTAGTTACCGTAATAATAGGTATGTCTACCTTGGGATATAGATCTACAGGCATAAGAGTAAGGGAACGATAGCCAAGCACTATAAGGGCCATAAAAAACATTGTTGTAAATACAGGACGCTTAATAGCTACATCTGTTAACCACATATAAAATTACTCCTCGTGTATAATTTTCACCAGATCACCGTTTTTGACAAAACCTGAATAAACTACTTTTTCTCCCGTGGAGAGTCCTTTTACTATTTCAATTGAACCATTCATAGAGGGTCCTGTGATGACTTCTTTTTCCACTGCATAAAGTTCTTCCACGGTGTAAACATATTTTTTGCCTTCTTTATCCCTGATTGCATCTTTTGCAATAACCGGAACATCCTTATGTTCGGCCAATAATACCTGGCCTCTGGCAAACATACCGGGTTTCAATTCACTGCCCCCACCTTTTACGCTTATCTTTACCGAGAACTGTCTTGCCGCTCCCGCCAGGGGAATTATATCATTTACAGTACCTGAGAAATGTTTATCAGGCATACCGTCTATGGTTATATCGACAGAGAGTCCTCTGTTTATCTTTGCTATCTCAATTTCTGAAACAAGTGCTTCAAAATAAAGAGTACCCTGATCAAAAACATCTATAATCTTGGTGGCACCGGGACCGCTTGTGTTTTCACCCAGATTTACATATTTTTTCGTAACATAACCTGATATGGGAGATTTAACATACGATTTTTGAAGTTTTCTGGACAGTGTATCTATATTTGCCTGTGCCTGTGCGACTCCCGCTTCTGCCACATCCACTTCCTGCTGTGCAACCGTAACCTGCATTCTGTTATTCCGTGCAATGAGAAGTGATTCTTTCGCCTGATCAAGGGCTGCTTTTGCCGCCGTAACTCTGTCCTCTGCCATCTCTACATCCTGTCTTGCTGCTACCTTTTCCTGGGAACGGGATCCTTCTTTTACCAGATCAAGTCTGTGAATGGCACTTTTATACTGTGCTTCTGCCACATCATATTGAACCTGGGCAACATCCAGTTGCTGCTGTGATATAGCTCCTTTTGCACATAGTCTCTGCATTCTTCCAAGGTCTACCTTTGCCTCTCTGAAATTTGCCTCTGCCTGTGCCACTGTTTCTTCAGCCTGTGCTATTTCCTGCTTTCTCGCACCTTCTTCTATAATAGAGAGTCTTTCTTTTGTTGCCACAAGAGAAGACCTGGTCTGCTCATATTGAGCTTCTGCAGCTTTCACACCTGCCTGTGCCTGTTTTATGGAACCTTCCACCTGGGTATTCTGTAATATTACTTTAGTCCGGGCCTGGGCAAGTCTTAAATGAGCAGTATTAAGAGCTGCCTGTGCATGAGTAATCTGATCCTCTATATCATTTGGTTCTATAACTGCCACTATCTGGCCGCTCTTTACATAATCGCCTTCTTTTACCATAAGTTCCTGTATTATGCCGGTGTTATTCGTATTTACAGTAAGAGCATCATCAGCTTTAAGCTCTCCGCTTGCTTCTACGGTAACACGGACATCTCCCTTTTTTACCGTTACAATTTCCACGGGAATACCTTCTTTTTTCTGCATTTCTTCCCTTGATGCTATCTGTTCTGTTTTAGTCTTACATGAAACGGAAAAGATCATTATTATAAGCATCAGACCTGTAATTGTTAAATTATATGTTTTCCTTAAATAGTTTATCATTTTGTATTTTTAAGCTCCTCTCCTGATGAGCCCTCCTCTCCTGTTTTTATGAGTTTTATATCATCAAGTTTACCGTCTTCAGGAAGAAGTCCTGTAGTTTTTATCATATTTGCCTTCGAAAGATAATAATCATAAAGAGCCTGCACATTATCTACCTCTGCATTTGTAAGAACAAGCTGGGCATTTGAAACCTCTATGAAAGGAGCTATGCCCTCCTGATAACGAAGTCTTGCCACTTCATAATTCTGCCGGGCAGATTCAAGATTGGCTTTCACTTTATTTACCTTTTCTTCTGACTCATGTAACAGTAAATAAGCCTGTGTTACCTGAAGAGCCAGTGCTTTTTTAAGCTGTTCCAGATTCGTTTTTGCCTGTGCCAGAGTTATTTCTGCTTCATCAATCTTACAGGTTGTAAGACCACGGTCAAAAATAGGTACGCTGGCAGAAAATGTAGCATTTGTGCTATTCGAAGGATTCATAAAAGTAGAACTGAAAGCTATATAATCAAGATTAAAGGTTACAGTAGGTTTTCTGTCACTTTTCGCAACCTCTATCTGTGCTTCCGCAGCTTTTATTAAAAACATTATTTTCTTTGCTTCTCCCCGGTTATTACAGGCAAGGTATGTACAGTAGTCTGTATCTACGGGAAAAGCTTTATATACAAGATCATCTATCAATTCGAAATCCTCATTGAGAGGAATAGTCATTGTATCATTCAGTGCAGCTTTCTTGAGCGCTACATTACTCTCGGCACTTATCACTCCGAGTTCCACATTGGCCAGCTGTGCCTTTGCACTGAGTACATCCGATTTTGCCACAAGACCTTCTTCATAATAGGCCTCTGATATACCGTACTGTTCTTTTGTAGTGGAAAGACTGTCATTGGCCACATCGAGCAGTTTATATGCCCTGAGAACACCGTAATAACTGTCGATAGCTTTATATATTACATTCTGTCTGGTTACTTCCCTGTCACACCTGGTGGCTTCACTTACCATAGTTGCCTGATCCACCTGATTGGTAACTCTACTGCCGTCATAAAGAGAATAGTTAAAAGTCAATTTTGCCTGTCCCTGATTATTGCTTCCCAGTTCTGTAGTTTTTCCGCCGACTTCAAAACTCTGAACAGGATCCATTCTTGTATAATATGCGGAAGCATTTACATTTGGATAGCCTCCGGTTTTTGCCTGATTTACCCTTACTTCAGATTTCTGAATCTCCTGATCCGAATACTGAAGATCCAGACTGTTCTGAATGGTAACCTTAATACTTTCTTCAAGGGTTATTGTTTTATTTTCCTGAGAGAAACAGATGTTTCTGACAGATAATATTAAACATAATAATAGAAAAAATCTAAATTGTTTCATAAAAAATCGCCTTTTCTTCATCAGAGGAATACTCCTTCCTCTGCCGCTCTGCATATAAGTTCATAGAATTTTCTTGCAACTCTGAGTAAATCTTCCCTGTCTTCTTCTTCGGATTTTTCTATCATACTTCTCCAGACTTTTTTCTTAAGTTCTTTCATTTCATCTATAAGTATTCTTCCTTTCTCTGTCAATTTCACTCTTACAACTCTTCTGTCATCAGGTTTTCTGAAACGTTCTACCAGTTCTTCTTTAATCAATTTATCTATCACTTCCGTAGCGGAACTGTTGGCTATGCCCAGTTTTTCCGTTATATCCTTCATTTTAACACTTTCTTTATGGTAAAGAACCATTAACACCTTTACATGTGAAAGGGAAAAACGATCAAACATGGTAGGGCGCCTGTGAATTATACACAGAAACTTCTCGCCTGTATCAATACAGAGCTGTGTCAGTTCATCGATCAGATAATTTTCTTTTTTATCCATAGCCATAAAGCCTCTTTTATTTAGGAAGATTTCCGAATATTTCGGTTTCCGAACATTTCGCCAACCTGAATATACCATATACTATATATATATATATGTAATGTCCATTACATATTATATAATTACTAAAGACCCGATGATTAAAGGGTTTTTAATCACAGGGTCTTTAATTTTAATATATTTCAGATTTCTACACACCAGACTCTGAAATCAGAGTTCTGAAACCAGAAACAGGCAATCAGGGATTGTAAAAAAATAACCTTATCATATTTGCAATCGTGACGCGTGACGCGAGGACAATAAACATAATCTGACAGAATTATTTTCTTACAGGCAATTAACAAATATAGACTTCCGGTTCCATAGTTGCCCAGTATTCTATAAGTTCCGGTGTTATTTTTATAACACAATATGCAGGGTCATCAGGACCTTTAAAATATACTTTCAGCATATCAGACCAGAATTCCTTTTTCGTGGCATCATCTGTAAGTATTTCAGCAGTGCCCGCTACCTGAACATAAGGGGAATGGGGATTTGACTGGTCAAATCCCATTGTAAGATGAACATGCTTATCTTTTTTTATCTCTGCTACTTTTCTTGTAGTAAGAGCTGTAGCTACATACAAATCCAGTTCTTTACTGCCTGTCATAACATATCTTACCCATGGCTTACCATCTTTCAATGTGGCAAGACATGCAAGTTTCTTTCCGCTGAAAATTTTTAATATTTTCTCTTTTAATAACGCTTTATCCATAAATAATAACTCCTTAAAATTAAAATCAGGGTATATGTTTACACATACCATTTAAAAATCTAGAAACCTGTCATGCCGAAGGTATGAGATTTTATAATATTTCTATATATTTTCCTGCATGTAGCTTCATCTATAAATCCATATATAAGCATTTTATCCCACAGGGAATTCCCTGCAAACCGGGTCTTTATAACATCATCAGGAATAAATCCGTAGATTAACATATCTCTCCAG
>JBEHWO010000043.1:0-26545 GCA_040217695.1 Vulcanimicrobiota bacterium
AATAGTTATTATAAAAATAAGCATTAATATAGATTTATATGTAATTTTATGTTTCATAATTAATCACTTCCTTGATAATAAATTAAGTTGCAATTTTTGTACCATTATATAATGTTCGTAACGGAATGCTTTCACGCATCACGTATCACGCATCACTATACTCTGATCTACATTACTTATAATTTATGTTATATCCGTAAATAAGTCAAGTTTTTTAGAATCTTCTTATTGCATTGTTTTTTTTCTCTTCCTATATTACTGAAGCCGGCATTAACAACTGATAAAACCCTCCTTGCCGTTACAGGTCATGGATTTGATTTCTTCTCTGTATTAATGTTATAATTAGGGACTGTAAGAAAATAACCCTGGCAAATTGTTAGAACGGTTATCAGCCTCGCGTCACGCGTTACGCGTTACGCGTCACGATATAGACATAAATATGATTGGGTTATTTCTTGAAAACCCCTTAGCCTATATTTCTTAGAGAGGAGCTTTTTATTTATGGATAGTTCCGGAGTATGTTTGATTCAAATTCTTTTCTTCGGCGGTATGATTGGTCTGGGTCTGGCTGTATCTTATTATAACAATAAAGCAATTCAGAATGCATGGGGCAGATTTGCCATGAATGCAGGCCTTATTCTGAATCAGGGCGGTCTGTTCAGCACACCCAGGGTTTCAGGAGACTATAAAGGGTTTGATTATCTGTTACACACCTTTTCAAGAGGCAGCGGAAAAAGCAGGACTACCTATACGGGTATTACTATGAACTTCCCGAAATACGTTGACTGTCATCTTCATGTCTATCAGGAAGGTTTTCTGAGTAAAATAGGGAAAGCTCTCGGAGGACAGGATATTCAGATAGGGGACAGAGAATTTGACCAGGCGTTTATGATAAAAAGCCAGACTCCGGGAAAGATAAACGGGATCCTTACTCCTGATTTAATGAGGAATATGCTGAACGGAAGGCATCTTATAAATATGTCTGTTTCAGGAAATGGCATACACTATGAGCATATAGGAATTATAAAGGATGTGGCAAATCTTACCTATGTGAGTGAAATTATGTGGATTATGGCAAATAATATCTGTACATTGGAAGGTATTTCACAGGGCCAGTTGTCTGATGGAAATTACAGAACTGATAGACCTTATGACAGACCCCAGCAAATTACTTCCGCCACTCCCGATCCCTTTTATAATCAGCCTTCTTCCTTCATGCCGCCTCCGTCGCCCTCTTTCTCAGGAGGCTATCAGGGACAGAGTGATTTTACATCTACTGAACCTACCAGCTTTTCAACTCCCGGAACGGGAGAAAGAAGCTGTGTCTCCTGCGGTGCCAGTGTCCCTGTAGCAAATAAATACTGTATAAACTGCGGGAGATTGATGTAATGAAAACTACTGTTGTAATACCTACTTACAATGAAAAAGAAAATATAGGTGATCTTGTAAATTTTATTTTAGATCTGAATATAGAAGGACTTGATATACTTGTAGTAGATGATAACTCCCCTGACGGAACAGGTCATATAGTAAGTGAAATAGAAAAAAATAACCCTTCCGTAAATCTTTTAACAAGGAAGAAAAAACGGGGGAGAGGATTTGCCGGTATAGAAGGCTTCAAGAAAGCTTTCGATGAAGGAGCAGATTATATAATAGAAATGGACGGAGATTTTTCCCATCATCCCCGTTATATACCGGATTTTCTTGAAAAAATACCATTTTATGATATAGTCATAGGTTCCAGATTTGTTCCGGGAGGGAAGGACGAAGACAGGGGATTTTATAGAAGAATTGTAACGACCCTTGCAGGTATATATATAAGGACTCTCCTTGGGATCAGGGTCAGGGATGTTTCTTCAGGTTACAGATGTTTTAAGAGACATGTTTTCGAACTTATAGATCTTGACGATGTCATATCTGCCGGGCCTCCTATAGTAACTGAAATTTTGTATAAAGCAAGACTTAAAAATTTCAATATGTATGAAATACCTATTGTTTTTAAAGACAGGGTGAGAGGGAAAACCAAGCTTGACTATATAACCCTTCTGGAAAGCCTTGTTATGGTTTTAAGGTTGAGACAGATGCATAAAAAAGGAATTATATAAATGGTTTTTTTTCTATGCCCAGATAACTTAAAGAAAGGCGCCTGGAAGTGAAAGGAAATTTTAATAATAAATATACCTGTATATTATGCGGCGGGAAAGCATTTACTCATTATTTAACAAAAGACGGTTTTGTTTTAATTAAATGTAAATCCTGTAATTTTATTTTTATTCCGGAAGAATTTTACTCTTCTGTTGAAATGATTAAAGAACAATATGTAAAGAATAAATCTTCTCCTGTAAGTTATTATCTGTCAACAATGGAACTGGATGTAAAATACTGTCTTGAAAATCTGGCCATACTGGAAAAATATATAAAAACCGGGAAAATACTTGATATAGGCAGCAGTGTGGGAAGTTTTCTTACTGCGGCAAAAATGAAGAAATGGGAAGCTTCGGGAGTTGAACCAAATCCCCTGGCTGCTTCTTATCCCCGGAAGGAAGGATTTCATATATATAATGAATTTTTTAATGGAGGTTTTGTTGAAAAATGTTCTGAACGGTATGATGCCATTCATATGGGTAATGTAATTGAACACGTGTTTGACCCTGTAACATTCCTGAAAAATGCCTTTGAAATTACCAGACGTGACGGATATTTACTAGTAACTACAATCAATATAGATACGTGCTGGGCTAAAAGATATCATATAAAACCTCTGGAACATCTTGTATACTTCAATCCTGACACACTTAAATATGCACTGAAACAGGCAGGATATGAAGTTATTTATTGTGCCAGAACCTCCAGAAGCAGAAATATAGCAAAGATTGATAAGAGTACAAGTAAAATGGGTATTATGGAAAAGCTTGTTATTAAATTAACACAGACCTTTGGACTGGGAGAATTACTCGGGATTATATTAAAATTTATAATTGTAGATGAAATAGTAATTATAGGTAAAAAATAAAGACGTATGATTGATGCTTAAATATGAACATATTGTTTTAATAATTTTACTTGCTTCCCTTACGTTCGTAACACTCTATTATATACCTGCAGCAGATACATGGCTTAATCTTGCTACAGGAAAATATATTATAGACGAAGGAACATTACCTCAGAAAGATGTATTTTCCTATACTGCAAACGGCAGGCCATGGAATTCGACTCAATGGTTTATACTGGCCGTATTTTATATATTTTATTCCATACTCGGTAAGAGTGGTATTTATTTATTAAGAACGGCTTTTATACTGACAACCTTCGCCTTTATATTTTCTATATGCAGGGTTCGTTCTTTAAATCCTCTGATCTCGGTTATATGTATCATTATTTCAGCTTTTATTGCCCAGCCTTATTACTATTTTGATATAAGGGCTTATCTTGTATCTTATGTGTTTACAGCTATATATCTATTTCTTCTTGAGAGGCGAAGAATTCAGGGTAAAGCTTTTCCCTGGTGGTTATTGCCTCTTGTTAATTGTATATGGGTTAATTCTCATAGCGGTTTTATTATGGGACTCGGTCTGATTTTTATTTATTTTCTGGATGAGCTTATTACTGAAAAAGATAAGAAAAAATCTTTTTATCTCATGAAAATTTTTTTTCTTACATTTATATCTTCCTTTCTAAACCCCTACGGTTATAAGCTTTTTCTTCAATCATTTATAGTTGGACAAAGCTATGGATTTATGGAAAAATTTCTTGTCGAATGGAATCGTCCCGAACTTGCAGGACAGCATCTACCTTTTACAATTTTCTGGATTATAACTGCTTTTTTTATTATAATTACTGCAAAAAAATCTACATTAAGAGATATAATGATATGGGCCATATTCAGTTATATGGCATTTAAAGCAGTAAGGCATATTACTCTTTTCTGTATTGTTATTGTACCTGTGTTTTTAAAACATCTGGAATTGCTTTTAAAAGATAGATTGAATGGTACAGCAGCCATTGAGAATTTTATTAATACCAGGACTTATATTAAAATTACGTTTCTTATCATATGCTTTCTAATATTTTTTCGAACTGTTTTCCTTATATCTACAGAAGATTTTTCCCTGGAAAAGAAAATGTTTCCTTACTATGGTGTTGAATTTTTACGATTGAATAATCTGCCGGGAAGATTATATAATCCCTATGAATGGGGTGGCTATATCATGTGGACTATGTACCCGGAAAAACTTGTATTCTGTGACGGAAGGGCTACTGTCGTATATACGGAAGAGATCTGCAGGGAATCTTATTTTTCTATGACAGGACACGACCTGTCTGTATTTGATAAATATAATATTAATCTTGTACTCTGTAATAAAATCAATGAACCCCTTGGGATGAATCTGCCTTCTGTATTAAAGAACAAGCCTGACGAATGGTGCCTTATATATTCCGATGAAAATTCTTATATTTTTATCAGAAATAATTCTTCAAATAAGAAAATAATAGATGATTTTTACAGCGGAAATCTTGTTATACCTGATACGCCATTGGGAAATTATTATGAAGGTACAGTTCTGCTTAAAAACGGGAATTATGAAAAAGCTTTACAGTTTCTGGATAAATCTCTGGAATTAAATGAAAATTTTATCGAAGCCCTTATGACCAAAGGTTACATACTTGCTATAACAGGAAATTTTAAAGAAGGAAAAGATTGTTTTTTGAAAATTCTGTCTCTTGATAACGATTTCCCTGCTGTTCATTATAATCTTGGATTAATTTATAAAAATTCAGGGGATTTTGATGACGCAGAAAGGGAATTTATGATAGAATTGAAGATACATGACTATAAGCCGGCACTGGAGGAACTGGAAAAACTAAAAAAACGCAGGGGGAAGTGAAGCTTTTGGATTTTAATTCTTCGGAAATTAATATTAATTGTACTTATTTTGCAGGAGAGAAACCATGTAAATTTAAGAGAGCCTGTAAGGAATGTTCTTTTTATACTCCTGCAGATTTCAAAATATTAATAATAAAACTTGCTGCCATGGGGGATGTAATCAGAACAACCCCTCTTCTCTACGGGATAAAAAGGTTGTATCAAAGGAGTCACATTACCTGGATTACCGATATTTCCTCTGTAGATGTTCTGAAAAATAATCCTTTGATTGATAAAGTTTTATCCTATGATATGGGAAATATTCTGAGATTGCAGATAGAAGAATTTAATGTACTTTATTCTCTTGATAAGGAAATCAGAGCTACAGCTCTTGCAGAGATGGTAAAAGCAACAGAAAAAAAAGGATTTTCTTTTCATAAAAAAGGAAATATTTATCCTTTAAATGAGGAAGCTCTCTATGCCTTCAGACTCGGAATAGATGATGACCTTAAATTCAACATAAATCAAAAGACTTATCAGGAGATAATCTTTGAGCTATGCAACATTCCCTATGAGAAAGATGAATATATATTCAGGTTACTCCCTGAAGAAATAGAAGAAGGAAAAAGATATTTTAATGAACTGGGAATACATGACGATAATACAATTATAGGGTTAAATACAGGTTCCGGCCCTATTTATGCCACGAAGAAATGGTCGGAAGAAGGTTTTATTGAACTGGCACATAAATTGCATAATACTATAGATAACATTAAAATAGTTCTTCTCGGAGGGCCTGATGAAATAGAAAGACACAGAATTATAAAAGAAAAAGCACCTGTTATAGATACGGGACATAACAACAGTTTGAGGAGATTTGCTTCTATTGTAAATAACTGTCATCTTCTGGTTACAGGGGATACACTGGCCATGCATCTTGCCATAGCACAGAAAATACCTGTTGTTACGTTTTTCGGGCCTACCTGTCCGCAGGAAATAGAACTTTACGGAAGAGGAAAGAAGATTATAGCAAATCATGACTGTCTGCCATGTTATAAATGTAAGTGTAAGAGTGAAGTGAGCTGTCTCTACAAAATGAGCAGTGACGAAGTTTACAATTCGGTAACGGAGTTATTGTCCGATACAGGTATCAGATAAATGCATAACGGAAACATTCATCTCCGCGTCACGCGTCACGCGTCACGCGTTACGATTAAAGGAAGGTGTTATTCTTGAAAGGTGGCCAGGAAAAGAAAAGCTCTTTTTTCGGTAATTTAACAAAGGGTATAAGCGATTTTATGGTCGGGAAAAAGAAACAGAATCCATGTGAAGAGAAAACAGACACTGCAGATGAAGATAAAAAAGCCAGGGAACTCCTTGCCGGAGTGACCAAACCTGCAACTCCCGGTGCGACCCGTATGATGATAAAGGATGATTTTGATGAACTGGTTAAATCCCTTACGAAAGACCCCATACCATACCTCAGGAAATATTCAGCTCTGAGACTGGGAGAACTGGGAGATAAAAAAGCAATAGAATATCTTCTGGCCGGTATAAGAGACGAGAATATAGAAGTCAGAATGGCTTCTGCCCAGGCACTCGGAAAACTTGCCGATGAGTCTCTTGTTGAAAAGATGATTGAAACACTTAAAGACAGCAATGATTATCTGAGAGAACAGACAATACAGGTTTTGTCCAGTATGGGAGAACTGGCAGTACCGCCTCTTATCAGATCCCTGAAATCCCACAACTGGATGCTTCCTTACTGTGCTGTCAGGGCTCTTGGGCTCATAAAAGATAAAAGGGCAATAAAAGCTTTGATTGAACTGGTTGAAGATGACAGTAATGTCTATGTGCAGAAAGCTGCCATAGAAGCTCTTGAAAAGATGGGAAAAGACGGCGAAGAAGAACTTTCCTCAGGACTCGACCATGAATCCGGCTATGTAAGGGAAAAAATTTCTCAAATCATAGCAAAGTCCGGTTCAAAACAGTGTATTGACAGGCTGAAAGAAGCAATAGACAGGGAAAGTGATAACAGAACCAGGGAACGTATGACGGAATGTTTGAGAAAAATGGAAGTCAGGTTTAATATTTCTACAGAATGATAGATTCTAATTACCGTAACAGGTAAATTCATAACCATTTATGGATTATTTATATGAGAATCGTGACACGTGACGCGTAACGCGTGACGCGAGGAGACAGGATTACAGAATCTGTGTCGTATTTATCACTGTTAGGAATAAGGAATAATAATGATGAGCATTATAAGATTTTTTTTGTTATCTCTGATTTTTTCAATATTCTTTCTTTCTCCATCTTTTGCTGCTTCAGAAATATCTCATTATGAAGAAGCAACAAGATATTACAGTAAAGGAGAAATTGATAAATCAATTGCAGAATGTCTTGCAGCACTGGAGATAAATCCCTCTTATGCTCCTGCTTATAATGGACTGGGCGTATGTTACTCGGCTCTGGGAGACCTGGATAAGGCCATGGGATATTTCCGTAGAGCAGCAGAACTGGAGCCGGAGCTTTCCAAAACCTATATAAATATGGGTAATATATATATAATAAAATCTGACATACCATCTGCTATAGACAGTTATGAAAAAGCTTTATCGCTGCAGCCTGACTCTCTTGAAGCTCATACCGGTCTGGGAGATGCATATGCTCAAAACGGATGGCTTACTGCAGCAAGGGAGGAATATGAGACTGTTCTTAAAGTTGAACCTCTCAATCAGGTCGCCTGGTTTAAACTCGGAAAGCTGTATTACAGCCAGAAAATGCTGGAAGAATCTGCTCTCTGTTTTGAAAAAATACTCAGATTAAACCCGTCCAATGCATCTGTTTACGTCGCTCTCGGAAGTGTTTATCAGAAGGAATATAAATACGGACTTGCTATTGAATATTATAAGAGAGCACTGGAATTAAATCTTTCCGTCCCTGAAGTGTACGTTAATATTGCAACCTGTTATATGAACAGTAAAGATATGAAAACTGCTCTTTATTATTGTGAGGAAGCAAAAAAATCAGATCGTCTCTACCCTGATATTTATTATAATCTCGGCATAATTTACCAGGAAGAAGGTAAGTCTGATGAAGCTATAGAGAATTTTAATAAATATCTGGAACTGTCACCTGACGGCTCTTATGTGAAAGATGTGAATAACAGGCTCCATGAATTAGAGAAAGATTCAATATAATATCATAAAAAAATAGTTAAAAAAGTAGGTTTCAAAAAAAATTAATAATTAAAAATTTATCCGCCTAATAGAAACATAAAAGGGAATATTTATTTCGTCACGGTATCAGGTAAAAGACAATATTGTTATAGCTTATTATTACTGTGGTGAGCATAAATAATACATATCTTCTCTCGTGACGCGTAATGCGTAACGCGTGACGGGAGGAAGACACTTATTAAATGCTTATGCTCAGGTCAGTAATAAAGGAATTTTTAATAATATGTCTTTTACCCTGAGACCCTGTATTTACAGAGATGAGCATGAACAAATCATATGTAATTTCTGTCAAACGTAACGGGAACTTCAGGATTTTGTTAAATGCTTACAGGTGAAAAAATAAAACGGAGGTGTTTTTATGAGAGTAAAATTGATATGTATTGTCTGTTTACTGATTATGCTCAATATGGCTGTTTTGTATGGAGAAGAAACTGCGAAAAATACGGAAAAAGCACTGGTCGATACGGAAACCGATAAACTTACGGAAGAACTTTCAAGTGATGATGAAAGTGTCAGAGAAAAAGCCCTTGACAGGATTTTTTCCGAAGCAATTGCAACAGTAAAGGAATCTGTTAAATTTTCCACCGACAAACAGAATGTTACAGATAGCGAAAAAAAGATTGTAGATTTAACCATGAATGTTCTGGAGAAATATGCGGAAAAATCTTCTGATATAAAAGGAGAAATAAAAGGTGATTTAAATAAATTACTTTCCGATCCCGATACAAGAGAAATAATAGCTCCGTTCATAGGTGTTTTCCTCCAGGTAATTAAGGAAGAAGTTGCCAGGGAAAAAGTTTCCGGTGAAAAATCTGATGGAGCAGGAGATAAATCGTCTGATAAAAAGTAATTTATATAATCGTAATGCGTAACGCGTAACGCGTGACGCGAGAGATAATACTATTAATTCAATTATAGCCGGTTCTAAAGTTCTGTTAAATGAGCAGTGAGTGGGAAAAGTCCCACCAGTTCACTGCTCATTGTTTTTGACCTGTATTATATTATCTAAAAAATTCTTTTTTATGGGAATTTTTTGAAATCCTTTACGACTGAATAGGTGAGAAGAAAATTTTAAGGAGGTATCGCAATATGTCAGACAAACAGAAGTTCTTCAATCCTGTTACAGTAATTAAAAACTGGCCTCTCTCCGTCAGGATAGGTGCCGGTATAATTCTTATAATGTTTATAGCAGGAGGATTGTTATATAATAATTATCTTTTTAACAGGCAATTGATTTCTATTTACAATAATACCATAGAAGCAGACGAGATTGATCAGATGAGGAATATATTGAGTAATTCAGGATATAAAGAAGGAGTGGATTTCTCCGTTCAGACAGCAGATAAAAAATCTTTTATTCTTGTCAGAAGAGACCTGGCCGGTATGATACAGGATCAACTTGCCGGTGAAGGACTTCCTTCCAGTGAAGTTAATGTTCCTGAAACAGGTTTCAGTTCGACACAGGATCAGATAGAAGATGCCCGGAGAATAGAACTTGAACAGAGGATTGCAAGAGACGTGAAAAATATGGAAGGTATAAAGAAAGCCACTGTCCGTATAGTTCCTCCGAGAGATTCTCTCTTTGAAAACGAAGAAGGCAAACAGCCTGCAAAAGCTTCTGTTTATATAGAGACAAAAAACGGTTATAAAATAAACAGCGGTAAAACAGAGAGTATTATGGCACTTGTAGCCAATTCTTTTCAGGGACTTGAGAAAAAGAATGTAGTGGTAGTAGATGAAGATGGAAAAATTCTTTCTGATGCAGTAATAGCAGGTGATGACCCCAATGGAAATCTCCCTCTGGATGTAAGACAGGCAAGGCAGTATGAACTTCAGGAAAAATATACAAAAAATATTCAGGAATTCCTTGACGGTATACTCGGTGAAGGCAATTCAAAGGTTCTTGTCAATGTATCCCTTAATTTTGACGGTGTAGAAAGAATGATGACCGTTTACGGCAATCCCGGCAGTACAGCCGGAACAATGTCTCAGCCACAGGAAAGTAACGACGGAATTATTACCATAGGAGGCCGTTCAATAGGACAGGTCAATCAGGACGGAAGCTTCAGACCATGCGGAGATGAAGTTGTACCGGAAAGTAATGGAGTACATGTATTGAGCATGGAGAGACTGAGAGAAAAATATAATAAAGGTAACGGAGAAACTGTATCGGCTACAGGTGCCGGTTATGATAAGATAGAAGAACGTTTTAATTATCAGCTCAACAGTTATCAGACAAAGATTGTTCCAGCAACAGGTAAAGTTGAAAAAATATCCGTTGCCCTTGCACTGAATAATGTGCCTGAAAAATATATATCAGACCTCAAGGATGTTGTAGGTGCCTCTATAGGTGTTGATGAAAGCAGGGGAGATTTTATAAGTGTTATAAATAAACCTATGCACACAGTTCCTCAGGTAGCTATGAATAGACCCCGGGTAACTGCTGTAAGTCCGGTTAATCCGAAAGCTTTTGTCTGGTCCGGTGCTTTTATAATAATAGTCTGTCTTTTAATATACGGTCTTTATATGATAAAAGAGAAAAAGAGTAATAATATAAAAATGAAACTCTGTCTTACATCAGGGCCGTCTACAGGGATTAATTCTATTACGGATCTTATAAGTGATAAAGGCGGAAGAACTGTAGCACCTTCTACGGTCAAATCTTTTGACCGTTTGACCAGTATGGCAAAGGAAAAACCCGATAAAGTAGCGGAATTATTGAAAACCTCATGGATGGCTGATAAAGGGGCGTAATGGGTGATAGGGCCAATGGGGCAGCATATTACTCAGGTAAGCATAAAATATATGCTCTCGTGACGGAAAGAACTTCAGGGACGAGATAATAGCTCGTCCCTGAGTTGTTTAAACTTTTTTGCATAGATAACTGCATCACTGAAATTTATTATGTATTTATCTGTGCAAAGGAGCATAAACATGGAAAAATATAATTGCTGAAGGATTTGTTTGATAACTTTTGAATATTGTATACTGTAGTCAGTTATATTGTAGTTCATGACAAATTACAGATAATCCACGCGTCACGCGTTACGAAATAAAAAAAAGGCGGTGTTATTATGGCATTACACACATGCAAAACATGCGGCGCAGTCGCTCCTGATAGGGGGCATCTCTGTGAGCCGGTAGAAGCAAAAGAAATATATGAATGTGATTACTGCGGAGAAAAAGCATCTCAAAAGGCCCATCTCTGTAAACCGAAACTGGCAAAAATCAGTTATTACTGTGAAGCCTGCGGCAGATCTGCAGTAAAAGAAGACGAATTGTGCAAACCGAGGGTCGTAGAGGGATAATTACGTAATGCGTGATGTGTAACAATAACCCCCTTGCATTACGCATCACGCATTACGCATTACGTTTTTAGCTTACATAAAATACGGGAACCATGCCTCCGCCCTGGTGAACATTTATTATTGCGCCGGCAGCGGCTCTTACATAGGCTCCTCCGAATTCTCCGTCATAGGCCCAGAAATTGATATTTACATTCTTTGCCTGGAATCCCAGGAATTTACCTTCATCTACTACAGGGAATTCGTCAGCCGGAATGGGAACCATTTCCTGTACCACGTAGGTGTTGCCCGGTTCCATAGCAGTCTTTAACGTATCTTTCCACTCGTCATCTGTTACGGCAGGGCCTACCATTACGCCATGTCCGCCATAACCGGAATTCGGCTTTAAAACCAGCTTTTCTTTATTATTTTTTATTAAATCAAGGATATTTACTTTTTCTCCATGATAATCTGTTTCAAGATCTCTTACAAGGCGGGTAAAGGGAATATACTTTTTAATAACTTCCAGTTCCTCTTCCGTAAAGAGATAGGAAAATCTGTCGTCATGCATGATGGCAAGAACTGATTTCAGACCGCCCACACGGGAACAGAAAGGATTTACAAAACAGATGTTTCCGTCTTCATAGGCTTTAAGGGCTGCATCTGTGTGACCGTAGTAAGGTGCATCCAGGAATTCCTGAACTGCATCACGGTATATTACATGGACAACCTGTCCGTCTTTTGTCAGATGTTTTCCGTCATAGGCAAAATCCCTCGGATCTGCATATATGGCTTTATGGCCTTTCTGTATCAGAGTGTCTACTATTACCTTTACATCGGAAAGGATTGTGGAGTCACTGGCACATACTATGGCGAACAGTGGTTCTGACACAGGTGTTTCACCTTTTGCTTTGCAGAATTCGTGATATTTTTTAAGAAGCATTTTTGTATGGGTATCAAGGAATTTATCTGCTTCCAGTTTGAAGGTTTCTCCTGCTTTTTTCATGGTAGGAAGTTCTTTGAACATGTCAACCATTACGTCATGCCATCCCATACCTGACGGGCTGTCACAGTTGAATTCTATGAATTTTATGTCTCCGTTTTCAGGCATGTAAAATGCGTCAAGACGGGAAACTATCTGTCTTCTCGGATAAACCTGATTCATTTTTGCATATTTTTCAACAAGGTCTTTTAATTCAAGAAGATTTTTAAATTTCGGATCGGTAAAGAATGCATCTGCTACTTTTTCAATGGCAGACATAATATTATTGGTGGCATGCTTGAAAGAAGGCTTTGCTTCTTTAGAAACCATATAGGGCTTTAAAAAGGTAGGGAATGGCTTGCCCTTCATTGTCATATCGTATTTTGCCATTTCTATGGCAAGATTCTTCATTTCATTTACCGGATCACCTTTGCCGAGAATCTCTTTAAAATGATCATTGATTTTTGTAACTATAGACATAACTGACCTCCTATTTTTTAATTTGGAATAAAAATAATATAACAGATAATATTTATAAACTCAATGGTTTTTTTTAAAAATACCTTTAAAATCGTGACGCGTAATTTACGTGACGCGTGACGCGTAACGCGTTACGCGTAGGGTATGCCTGATCACTGATCACGACTCACTTTTCACTCTTCACTACTCACGACTCACGACCCATTACTCACCCTTCAAAGCTTTTTCCTTTCCCTCTTTCGCATCTTTACAGTCAGGTTCAAGTTTCAGAGCTCTGTCGAAACATTTTATTGCTTCGTCATATCTTTTTAAACTGCATAAAGCATAGCCTTTATTAACTATTATTTCCACGCAATCAGGTTCAAGTTTCAGTGCTCTGTCGAAACATTTTATTGCTTCATCATATTGTTCTTCTTTTAATAAAATGACTCCTTTTGTATCATGGTAAGCATAATTTTTCTCATCAAGTTCCAGGGCTCTGTCAATACATTTCATGGCTTCTTTATATTTTCCGGTTTCTTTAAGAGTCCAGCTTTTATTATTCCATGCATCAGGGTAATCGGGATCAATAGTTATTGCTTTATCAAAACAAAGGATAGCCTCATCATATTGCTTTTTCTCAAAGAATAAATTTCCTCTGTCACACCATGCATATATATCTTCGGGATTTATTTCTATTATTCTGTTATAACATTGTAGTGCTTCATCCAGTCTGCCAAGACAGGTGAAGCTGTAGCCTTTACTGGAAATGGCTTCTATATATTCATTATCTGTTTCTATAGCTTTGTCAAGATATTTCAGAGCTTCTTCGTATTTTTTCTGCCTGTTTAAATCATATCCTTTTGCAGCCCATGCAGGTGTGTATGACGGATCAATCTCCAGGGTTTTATCAAAATATTTTGATGCTTCATCATATTTTTTCTGAACACTCAGAGATAATCCTGTATTATACCATGCATATTTATAGTTGCTGTCAATCTCAATTGCTTTTTTATAACATTCTATAGCTTCATCATATTTATTTCCGGCATAAAGAGCATTTCCTTTATCATTCCATACAGCCTGATTATCCGGAGCAAATTCCAGGATTCTGTCGTAACATCCGACAGCTTCTTCGTATTTATGAAGAACATATAATAAATTCCCTTTACTGTTCAATCCTTCCGCATATTTCGGATTTATTTCCAGTGATTTATCATAATATTTAAGTGCTTCTTCATAATTTCCCTGACTTTCCAGAGAGAGGCCCATGTTATACCATGGATATACAGAGAGAGGATTAATATCCATGGCTTTTTCATAGCATTTAATGGCCTCACTGTATTTACCCGTACCATATAAAGCATTGCCTTTAGAGTTCCAGCATTCAAAATATTCAGGTGAAAGTTCTATTGCTTTATTAAAAGAGTTTATAGCTTCTTCATATTTTCCCTGAGAGTAAAGGCAATATCCTCTGTTATACCATGTGCCGGACCGTTTTGGATCAAGTTCTATAGCTTTATAATAAGCTTCCATAGCTTCTTTGTATCTACCGGTTCCGGTTAAAATCATGGCTTTTTGAAGCCATGAAGATATATGTTCCGGATCAAGTTTTAAAGCCTTATCATAATTTTCAATTGCTTCCTCATCTTTACCCAGCTTTTCTAACGTAAGCCCTCTGTTATACCAGGCCAGTATATATGATGGTTCAATCTCTATTATTTTATCAAAACATTTCATTGCCTCATCATATTTACCGGTAAGTCTGAGGGTATAGCCCCTGTTGTTCCATGCATCAAGATCGGATGGATTTATTTCCAGTAATTTATTATAAGATTCTATGGCTTCTTCGTATTGCTCCAGATCTTCCATTGCAAGGCCTCTGTTATAAAGGGCATCTCTATTCTTACTGTCAATCTTTAATAATTTATCATAACAGGCAATTTCTTCATTGTATTTTCCGAGCATGCTCAGGGTATATCCTTTGGCAATCATGGCCTCTTTATAGGAAGGATCATATTCTATGGCACTGTCGAAGCATTTGATGGCATCTTCATATTTTTCCTGTTTCCTTAATATATTTCCTATGTTATACCATGTTTTTGCATATGATGGTTCTCTGTCAATTACTTTATCGTAACATTCAAGTGCTTCTTCATAATTGCCTTCAGAATAAAAGGCAAGTCCTCTGTTATTCCAGGCATAAATAGATTCTGGAGCAAGTTCTATTGTTTTATCGTAACATTTAACAGCTTCATCATATTTACCGAGAGCATGTAAGGCGAGTCCTTTATTGTACCATGCCGTTACAGATTCAGGAGCAAATTCCATTGCTGTATCGTAGCATTTAATTGCTTTTTCATATTTCCCCTGATAATATAAAATTTCTCCTTTATTGTTCCATGCATCGACATAATCAGGCTTTATTTCCAGGGCTCTGTCATAACTCTCTATGGCATCGATATCTTTCCCCTGTGTATGAAAACAATTCCCTCTGTTATACCATGCTTTACTGTAAGAGGGATCAATCGTTAAGATTTTTTCATAGCATTTGATGGCATCATCGTAATTGCCCTGATCATAGAAACAGTTTCCAAGATTAATCCATGAAGGCCTGTGTCCCTGGTCAATATCCAGTGCCTTTATAAAACATTTGACGGCCTCTTCGTATTGTTTTTGATTGTATAATATGAGTCCTTTATTGGTCCACCCGTATATAGACGAAGGAGCCATTTCTATTATTCTGTTAAAGCAATCAAGTGCTTCCTCATATTTCCCCTGTCTGTAAATAATTAACCCTTTATTATTCAGAGCATCCAGGTTTCCACTGTTAAGTTCTATTGCCCTGTCATAACATGTTATTGCTTCGTCATAGTTTCCCTGATTGTCCAGTGCGAGCCCTTTGTCATACCAGGCCGTATCATTGTCCGGTTCCAGTTCTATTGCCCTGTCATAACATATGATTGCTTCTTCATAATTACCTTCTTCATACAGTGCCAGTCCTTTATTCAACCATTCCTGAGCTGTTTCTGCCGCTGCGGGCAGGATGCTTATAAGTAACATTGTAATAATTAAATTTGTTAAAAGGAATTTATTCATATTCAGGCCTCTCTTTACAGGAAAGTTTTTTATATTATACCATAATTACCTTATTGAGGTGAGCATAAATACTGAAGTGAGTAGTGAATAGTGAAAAGCCAGAAAACCTTATCTAATCTGGTTTATAACATATTAAAATATTAATTGCTTATGCTCAGGTCAGTAATATATAACTGCTCTCGTGACGCGTAACGGGAGGAAAACCTTTATTGCATGCTTATGCTCAGGTCAATAGAATTGAATTTTTGTATGAGAAGGTAATTTTAATCCGGTTATAGAATGAATCTCTTTCTAGCTTTTCATTATAGAGGTGTTTTTATGCCGGCAGAACTGATATATGAAAGACAGGGAAAAGGAAAAGTTTCTGTTCCACTGAATAAAGAGTGTATTAATATAGGTCGTGACAGAGGAAATGATCTTTTACTCGACTATGATACACAGGTATCATCGAAACATGCCAGGATTATATCTGAACAAAATAGATTTTTTATCGAAGACCTGGGCAGTACAAATAAGACTTTTGTTAATAATGTTCAGATAAGTGTAAGAACAGAGCTAAAGCACAACAGTCAGGTGAAAATCGGTAACACTCTGTTTACGTTTTTAAATCCATCAGATGAAGACGGCACTGTAATGGTAAATGATTCTTTCCCTTCTACCGTTCCCGGATTGATACCTCCTACTATACTTGCGGCAAATTCTCCCACTGTACCTCAGGGTATAAAAATTCCCTCTGATGTGGAATTAATTTATGAAAGACAGGGAAAAGGTAAAATATCTGTTCCTTTAAATAAAGAATTTATTAAAATTGGCCGCAGTCCTGACAGTGATATTCTGCTTGACTTTGACAGTCAGGTTTCTACAAAACATGCCAGGATTTCCTGTAAGGAAAAAAGTTTCTTTATTGAAGATCTGGGAAGTACAAATAAAACTTTTATAAATGACACAGAGATAAGCGGAAAGACACAGCTTAAAAACGGTGATAAAATAAAAGTCGGTAATACTATTTTTACCTTTATAGATAAAACTGCCGTTATGCCATCCACTGTTCCGTATCAAAAAACTCCTTCCTCCGCTCTTCCTTCTTCCGGAATAAAACTTCCGGCACAGCCTTCTGAACCACGAACTATCCCATCCGGAAGCCCGGGTACAGTTCCTCCTGCACGATCTTCGGAACCGCGAACCATGCCTTCAGGAAATCTCATGCCTCAACAGAGGATGGGCATGCCTTCCGGCCGCCTTCCGTCAGGACCTCTTACAAAAAGAAAGAAGAAATTTTCTTTGCAGAAATATATTATCCCTGTTGCACTCATGGCTATTATCGTCGGCATCTGTATCTATTATATATTTTATGTGGGGCCTGTGAGTAAGATAGCCGGTTTTCTGGATAAAGCGGAAGAATACTATGACAGAAGTGAATATGAAAAAGCCCTTAAAGAATATGAAAAGATTCTGGATATTGACAGAAATAATACAGAAGCCTACCACGGTATGGGAGATTGTTACAGGGGCATGTATAAATATGATGAAGCTATAACTCAATACAAAAAGATAGTGGGCCCCTATGTGAACGATCCGGTGAAAATGGCAGGCCTTGTGAGCAAACCTGATGATTTGAAATTTGTAGGTGACAGGGTCAATGATATCGGAGATGTCTATTTCCTTGATGATAATTATAAAGAAGCCGAATACTGGTATAAGATTATAGATAAAGGGGAATACATGAAACAATTCGATAAAGGTTTTTCCGGAGCAAACTCTAAAGAAATCAAAAAATTACATGCCGCTTCTCTTGTAGGACTCGGTAAGATAGACATGAAAAATTACAGATATAAAGATGCAAAAGATAAATTTGAAAATGCAAAAGATAAAGATGATAAAAATGCTGACGCTGCTATAGGCCTTGGCAGGCTTGCTCTGGAAAATAAAGAATATGATGAAGCCATGAGGATATTTACTGAAGTTCAGGCAAAAGACCCGAATAATGTAGAAGCAGATCTTGCCATAGCAGAGGTCTATAAGAGACAGAAGAAATATGAAAAAGCCATTGAAGAATATAACGATATAATAAAGGAACATCCGAAGCAAGGCAAAGCCTATGCAGGTAAATCAGATGTTTATAAGAGTAAAAATAATTATGATATGGCTATGGACTGCCTCAAAGATGGAGAAGATAAAGATGAGAGAAACCCGGTGATTAATATAATGAGAGCCAGACTTTATATGGATAAAGAAAAATACGGCGATGCCGAAAAAGAACTGGATGAAGTACTTGATGATAAAGAGGGAAAACATAAAAATTCTCTTGAAGCGAAAAATTTACTGGGAAAACTTTATCAGAAAGAGGGACGTAAAGAAAAAGCCATAGATGAATATAAAGGGATTCTGGAATATGATCCTGATAACTTTGAAGCAAACAGAGAACTCGGAAGGGTAATACTTGATTCGGAGAGAGAAAATAAATACGATACTTCCATAAACTATCTGCAGAAAGCAAAAGATATAAATCCTGCAGATAAGGATAATTATAAACTTCTCGGCAAGGCCTATGACGGTAAAGAAAATTTTAACAGAGCAATTGAGAATTATGAGACAGCTTATAAAATAGATAATAAAGATACGGAAAATTGCTGTGATCTCGGAGATACATATAAAAAAGTCGGATCTGTGGAAAAGGCACGGGCATATTATAATAATGCACTCGATGTAGACACTCATTGTGAAAGAGCAAGAGAAGGCCTGAGAAGTCTCGGCGGTTATTAGACAGGGGGAATGTGACATATGACACCTACCATATCATATATTAAAGAGGGACAGAATATTTCTTTACCTGTTCAGAGTAATGAAATAAGGATCGGCCGTAATCAGAGTAATAATATAGTACTTGATTTTGACAGAGAGGCATCGGGCAATCATGGAAGAATTATCTTTCGAGGAGGAAAATATTTCCTGGAAGATCTTAAAAGTACAAACGGTACCTATGTTAACAGTAACAGAATTTCAGGTACAGTTGAATTAAATAATAATGACAGAATACTTATAGGCAAGGTGGAATTTTTATTTGTTAATCCATTGCAGGGCCAGGCTTCTGAACCACAGATAAGTCCTGTGCAGCCTGTAGATTTTTCCCATACCTATCTTCAGATGGCTCCTGAAGCAGTAAGACAGAGCACCCTGGGATATCATTCTATGAAAAACAAACAGACCATAGGAAGGGACCCCAGAAGCGATATACCTCTCAATCATCCCCAGGTATCTTTCAGACATGCAGAAATACATCAGTCAGGTTCAGGTTATGTTATTACAGATTGTAACAGCACAAACGGAACATTCCTCAATAATCAGAGAGTCACAGGAACTGTTCCCCTGAATATAAATGATTCTGTCCAGATAGGGCCATTTAAACTGATGTTTGACGGAGTCCGTCTTGCTCAGATAAGTGAACATGGAAATATAAGGGTAGACATTGCAGGTCTGTCTGTTATAAGAGGCACTAAAAAGATATTAAATGATATATATTTATCTATAAAGCCACAGGATTTTGTCGCAATAGTGGGTACATCAGGAGCGGGTAAATCGACTCTTCTGAAAGCTCTATGCGGTCTATCTTTCGCAGAAGAAGGTGTTGTAAAGGTCAACGGTGTTGACTTTTATGATAATTTTGAATCCTTTCGCTCAATTCTCGGATATGTTCCCCAGGATGACATAATACATAAAGAATTGACTGTAGACAGTGCCCTTAAATATGCGGGAGAATTGAGGCTTCCTTCTGATACTACATCAGAGGAAAGAAATAATATAGTAAATGATACCCTTGCAAAACTCGAAATGACATCTCATGCCTGTAAAGGAGTAAAATCCCTGAGCGGAGGCCAGAGAAAAAGAGTCAGCATAGGTGTGGAAATGCTTACCAATCCCTCTCTTTTTTACCTGGATGAGCCTACGTCAGGCCTTGATCCTGCTACGGAAAGGACACTTATGCAGCTTTTAAGAGACAGAGCCAAACTGGACGGTAAAACAGTTCTCTGTGTAACTCATGTGACAAAAAATGTAGATTTATGTGATAAGATTATAGTCATGGGTACAGGCGGTTATCTTACTTTTTACGGCTCCCCTCAGGAAGGGCTTAATTTTTTCGGAGTAACAGATTTTACCGATATTTATGAAAATATTAAAACATCTGACATTGCTAAAAAGTGGTCTGAAAAATTCTACAGTTCCGAGTATTTTATAAAACATATAGACAGACCTCTGGCAGAGGTGGGACTGTCTTTATCGACTCCTCCTGCTCCGTCAGGTGTAAAACAGGGTATCGGGCCTCACACAAATACAACTTCTCCAATAAAACAGTTTATAACGCTCCTCCGGAGATACTGGGACATAAAGACAAAAGACATGGGTGCTCTCATATTTACTGCAGTCACTCCTGCACTGGTATGTATTTTGCTTGATATTACCTTCAAGTCTGATGTCCTCAGCCTGGGGCAGGAAAATGGAAAAAATTTCGGTGATGCCACACAGCTTGTATTTCTGCTATGCTGTGTTGCCCTCTGGTTCGGTTCTTCCAATCCGTCCCTTGAGATTATCACGGAAGTTCCCATTTATTTAAGGGAAAGAATGATAAATTTAAGATTAATTCCATATGTTATGTCAAAGGTAATTGTCCTTGGATTTATAGGGCTTGTGCAGGCAATTCTTATGACAGTTGTTCTCCTTGTATATTTTAAAGAAATGCCTGACAGTGCAGAAAAATTACTTCAATTTACAGGAAGTGTTTTTCTTGTATTTCTCACTTCCATATGTCTGGGTTTATTCATATCTGCCCTTGCAAATAAATCTGAAGTTGCTTCCAGTATATTGCCTATAGTGCTTGTTGCACAGGTTATACTCTCAGGAGCCATAGTTCCCCTGGGCAAAATGAATCCACCTCCTCAGATAGCATCTTTTATTATGCCGAGCCGGTGGGGTTTTACCATTATAGGAGAGACTCTCAGACTGGATGAACTGTTAGATAAGGCTTTAGATAAATACGAACCTATTTACGGAGATTTTGAAATGTCCTTCGGCCAGGGAGGCCTTACTCCCTATGGTAATGATATAAACTATGCCATGTGGGCATTGATTATCCTTGCTGCGGTCTTTCTAATTTTCTGCTGTCTTGCTCTCTGGGAAAAAGAAAGCAGAAGAATTGATTTTATATAATTTAAAGGTATAGGAATTTTCATTTTTAATGGCGTAAAATAAGGCTTTAGATGAAAATTAAGTAGATGCAGTTTATCTAAATAATTTATCCTCGCGTTACGCGTCACGCGTTACGCGTCACGATTTTATAAAAATTGATACAGGTAAAAAGGTGACGATTATGGCTATATTCTGTGATAAATGCGGTTATCAAAATAGAGATACTGCCAGATTCTGTAAAGGATGCGGCGGAGAAGTAATAGCCACTACTTCGAGCGGTACACTTCAGCCGGGCCTGATGCTTGATAAACGTTATGAGATAGTAAGGATGATTAAATCAGGCGGTATGGGCGCAGTTTATGAGGCTCTTGACATAAGATTTGAAAAAACTCCCTGTGCAGTGAAGGAAATGCTGAGCCAGACAAGTGATCCGGCACAGCAGCAGTATATGATTGATAGTTTTAAAAAAGAAGCGAAAATACTCAATTCATTGAGACATCCAAACCTTCCCGTCGTAAGGGATTATTTTATTGAAGGAGGCCGTTATTATCTTGTAATGGATTTTGTAGACGGAAAAGATCTTGATACTATTATGAGATCTTACGGTACAGGAGGAGTTCCTGAAGCTATAGTAGTGGAATGGTCTCTGGAGATACTTGAAGCTTTAGAATATCTTCATACGCAGAATCCTCCCGTAGTATACAGGGATTTAAAACCGGGAAATGTAATGGTCAGAAATTCCGATAAGAAGATAATTCTTATAGATTTCGGCATAGCAAGAACTATAACCCCTGGCAGTGATACTATAAAGACAAGTATAGGTACTCCTGCTTTCTCACCGGAAGAAATATTTCAGGGAAGACCTGAACCAAGATCGGACCTTTATTCCCTGGGGGCTACAATGCATTGTCTCCTGACAGGTATTGTACCCGTAACACCTTTTGCCTTCAAGCCTGTAAGACAGGTCAATCCTGCCATATCGGTAGAACTGGAAGCCATCGTCATGTGCGCTCTTGCCATGAATGCTTCCGACCGTTATGCAAGTGCCAGACATTTAAAGGATGCCCTTAAGAATTTAACTGCAGGACAGATTACTCCTTCTCCCACAGTGGCACAGGTTCAACCGCCAACCGTTGCATATCAGAATATTCCGACATACTCAGGCGGACAGGGTGCTATGCCGTCTACACAGGTTTCATCCTATCAATCTCCTGTAAGCGGCCAGATGATATCTTCCGGTCAACTGCCGTCTACTGTGGCTTCAGCCTATCAACCTCCGATTTCTCCGGGCGGTCAGATGAGACCTTCCGGTCAGTTGCCACCTACTCAGGTTTCAGCCTGTCAGGCTCTGACTTCTGCAGGCGGCCAGATGATGCCTCAGGGAACAGTAATATCTCGGCCGGTTTCACCTGCCACACAGCAGGCATCGTATCAACAGACTCAGATGGGACATGCTCCAATGAAGGAGAAAAAGGGTTTTAATATGGCTGGACCTGTGATTTCCATTATAGCTATTCTGTGTCTCGCAGGTATATATATACATTTTTTCTATCATAATGCAGCATATTACATAAAAATTGCCGGCCATGAACTGAAACTCAAGAATTATGCCAGTGCAAAAAAATATTATAATTCTGCACTGGAAAAAGAGAATAGTAATGTCACTGCTCTTATGGGACTTGCAGAAAGCTGTCTTGAAACACAGGATCCGAACGGTGCCATAGAGTATTACTCCCGTGCTGTCACTGTAGAGCCTGCCAATAAAACAGCCCTCCTTGCCCTTTTTGATTTATACATGGGAAATAAAAAATACAAATCAGCCAGGGAAACTCTTGATAAACTTTATGGAATTGGAGAAAAGAATAAAGATAAATATCTTGAAGTGGCAAAAAAGTTTATTCTGGAAAAGGACAGTAAAAATGCTGCAGATTGTTTTGAACAGGTTCTTAAAATAGACGGAAAAAATATGACAGCCATTGAATTTTTATCGAATTATTATATGGAAAATAATGAGTATGATAAAGCCATAGAATATAACAAAAGACTTCTTGACAGAGATGCTTCAAGTAAAGTCGGTACAGTAAATCTCGGGAATGTCTATTACAAAAAATCTGATTATAAAAAGGCAAATGAATATTTCCAGAAAGCTTTAAAGTTAAAGCTTACTCCCGGAGAAAGAAAGAAAATTTCTTTAAACAGTTCTGACTGTTATCAGAAAATCGGAAAAAATTTCCTTGATAAAAGAATGTATAAAGAAGCTGTAGATAATTTCCGAAAGTCTCTGGATGTGCAAAAAGATAATAAAGATGCAAAAAAAGGACTTGCTTTCTGTTATATAAAAGAGGGCAAAGAACTTTTTGGCATGAAGCATTATGAAGAATCCAGAAGTAATTTCACCAGAGTTCTTGATCTGGGCACTGGAGGACAGGACGAAAAAGAAGCAAGAGAATATATTTCAAAAATAGACGAAGCTACTGCTCCCCCTCCTGCTCCTGTTTCCCATGGCGGTGGCGGAGGAGGATATGAACGGCCTTATTATGAAACTCCCCCATCTCCGGGAGGTGGCGGAGGTTCCTCGGGAAGCGATGATTATGAAACTACAAATATTTAAACGGAGGAGAGGATTATTATGAAATTAATATGTTCCCTGTTAATATTTTTAATTATGACTGTTACATTTGCTTTTTCACAATCTGTAGAGGATTGGAATAAAAAAGGTATAAAATTATTTAACGAAGGAAGATATGAGGAAGCTATCAGTTGTTTTGACAAAGCTCTTGCCCTTAAGCCTGATGCTTACAAAATATGGCTTAACAGGGGAAATACCTGTTATAAACTCGGTTATTATGAAAAAGCCTGCGGAAGCTATAACGAAGCTTTAAAATATAAATCTGATTTCATTCCCGCCTATACATCAAAAGGAAAGGCTTTAAAAGAACTGAAAAGATATGATGATGCCATAGAATGTTTTAACAATGTTCTATATTTAAGCCCCAACGATGTAGAGGCACAGAAACTTAAAAAAGAAACAGAGGAACTGAAATCAAAGACCGCTTCAGCCGGAAAGATTAAAGAATTAATGTACAGTGCAGATGCTGCTTATGATGAGGGAAATTATGTGCAGGCAATAGCTTATTATGAAGCAGTTCTTGCCATTGATCCGAATAATAAAGATGCCATTACCAGAAAAGCGCAGGCAGAGTCTTTAGCAGTAAGGAAGATGGCTACTCCCACTCCCACTCCGAGACCTGCAGAACCTACAAAAGTACCGACTAAAACAGCGAAAGAACTGGCTGATACATGTAAAAGTTATTTTGATCAGAAAAATTATAAGGATGCTATGAAATATTGTGATAAAGCACTGGACATTGATCCAAAATATGTAGATGCATGGTTTTATAAAGGATTAATTTATCAGTTTCAGGGAAATTATGAAGATGCAATAAAATATTATGATAAAACTATGGAGATCAATCCGAAATATAAAGGTGTATGGAATAACAGGGGCAACTGTTACAAGAAATTAGGCCTCCAGGAAAGTGCTTTAAATTGTTATAATAAAGAAATAGAAAATTATCCGTCTTATAATCTTCCATGGGCCAATAAAGGAGATATTTTATTTGACCAGAAAAAATATGAAGAAGCATTGCAATGTTTTGATAAAGCAGTGACTCTTGAACCAGGATATAAATATGGTTGGGTCGGTAAAGGAAGGGCCTATGCCGAACTTGGCATATATGAAAGTGCTGCCGACTGTTATAATAAAGCTCTGAAAATAGATCCGAATTATGCCTTTGCCTGGGCCTGTAAAGGAGGTACTCTGGCAGCGGATGAAGAGTATGAAGAAGGTCTCAAATGCCTTGATAAAGCATTATCAAATGATCTTAAATATCAGTGGGCATGGTATAAAAAAGGATGGATTTTAAATCAACTGGAAAGATATGAAGAAGCTGTTAAATGTCTCGATAAGGCTCTTGAACTTGACCTTAAAGATAAATATGCCTGGGTCAGTAAAGGATATGCTCTGGGTAAAATGGGCAGATACCGGGAAGCTGTTAACTGCTGTAATAAAGCCCTGGAGATTGATCCAAATTATGAAATTGCAAAGAAAAACAGAGATGTTTATCTGAAAAAACTCAGATAGAGACTGGAAAAAAATAAACCTGGCAAATTGTCAGAACGGTTATTATCCTCGCGTGACGTACGCGTCACGCGTCACGATATAGACTGTAAATATGACGGAGTTATTTCTAGACAATCCCATAGTTAAATACAGGGGCACGTAACTGCCCCTGTAACGTTAAAGCCCGAACACGTTATGAATTTTACTTATAATCTCCTGTTCGCTGGTCTGGAATTTACCGTCCACACATGCAAGAGAATATAATTCATTGTAAACTCCTTTTAAGAATTCCCTGTCAATCTTATATTTTTTAAGATCTTCTTCTATGGCGGATAAAGATATATCTTTCATTAAAAGGAGGTATTTTCTTACTTCTTCATCTATAATGCAGTATTTTCTGAAAATATCATAATTCATTTTTAACAGTTCATCTCTGGAAACGTCACCGTCTTTTATGGATAAAAGAATACAGGAACGGAATACGATTCTGAGTTTTGCAAGTAAATTCTTTTTATCTTTTTTTAACTGTTTCAGCCTTTCGATTTCCTGATCTATTCCAGTCTTTACTTTATCGATAATTACTTTTTCATCTGTGCCGGGATCCTCTTTTTTCCTTGACATAGGTAGCCCTCCTTAAATTATGACTCAAATAATATATTCCATAAAAAACTCCTCTAACCCTGCTTTATAAACAGGATTTTTATCTAAAATTCTTTAATTACTGTGGTGAGTATAAATAATACATATAAGCTCTCGTGACTCATTACGCATCACGCGTTACGTATCACGACTTAAAACACTCACCATGTGCCGATCGTTGAATCCCCCTGAACTGCCGGATTGCTGTAAAAATCTTCCAGACTCTTTCTGGCTTTTTTACAGTCACTGTCTTTACTCAGTGCAATCTGATACCACTTTAATGCTTTCTGAATATCTCCCAGATTTTTATAACTGTCGCCGATTTTACAGCACAGATCAGCATCATCCTGCTTCAAGCCGAGAGCCGGTTCATATTGTTCGATTGCTTCGTCATAGTCTTTTTTTATATAATATATGTCTCCGATAAATATATAAAGATCCCTGTCCAGAGGGTTTATGTCTTTTGCTTTTTTCAAATATGTCAGGGATTTATCATAGTCTTTATTTTTTAAATATGCCTCGCCGAGTCCTCTGCTGGCATCAAAATTTTCCTGATCTTTCTCCAGAACCTCTTTGTATATTTTTATTGCCTTATCTGTTTTTCCCTGTTCTGTCAGAATATTGCCTTTTAAATTCTTTGCTTTCAGAGAATTATTATGGATTTTTAGA
>JBEHWO010000044.1:0-26245 GCA_040217695.1 Vulcanimicrobiota bacterium
TGGTTCTGACATTTTAGAGATTTGTCGGTCAACCAGGAAAGTAACTATAAATTTATTTGTTCAACATATTGTTTTGTATTAATTGATTTTTTTTTTTCTGATAAAATGTAAACTGTATATAATTTTACATTTATGATATAAAATTTACCGGCTCTGTGCCGGGTGATTTATTGATTATAAGCATGTAATAAAGGTCTTCCTCGCGTCACGAGTCACGAATATAAAACAGAAAGGGATGTATATTTACAATGTCAAAAAACCTTCTAATATCAATTATCGTACCGAGTATTATATCAGGTATTATCATAGCCAGCTGCGGCGACAGCGGCTCTAATCAGATTACTGTGCCTCCGACAGTTACGTCAACTGCGATACCTGACCTTGTCACTATAAAGGGCCAGGCTCTTGAGATAAACGGCACGCCCATAACGAATGCATTCGTAGTATGTGTAAACCAGGGATTGTCCGCTTCTCTTTCTGCTCTTGCAGATAAACTGGGAAATTATCTATTCAAAAATCTTCCTCCCGGAAATTACAGGATAGAAATCTGGCGTTCAGAAGGAGACCATAATTCATCTCCCGGAAGCCCGATAGGAGCGGTAAATATAACTGTTACAGAAGGAACTGTTACTGTAAATGTTACGGCAGGAAACATTGAGCCAACTGCAACACCGACTGTAACACCTGCTGTAACGAATACGCCGACTGTAACGAATACACCTGGAGGGCCAACCAATACACCTACATCGACGAACACGCCGGGAGGGCCTACGAATACTCCGACATCAACGAATACGCCGGGAGGGTCAAACAATACACCCACACCTTCATGGAAATATGTGGGTAATGCCAAATTTTCGGAAGGTTTATTCGCAGATGCTACGTCCCTGTATGTATATAATGGAACCCCTTATGCCAGTTATGTTGTTGTTGATAGTGGTGATGCTTATTGCACGGTAATGATGTATAATGGATCAACATGGACTCCTGTAGGTAATTCTAGAGTTTCTTTATCTACAACTACTTGTACATCCCTGTATATATCCAATGGAATACCTTATGTGGCTTATTCAGATAATTTAGCAATTAGAGTAAAGAAATTTGATGGAACAAACTGGGTAACTGTAGGCAATGCCGGATTTTCTGCAGCAACTGTAGACTGCCTTTCTATATCTGTATCCAATGGAATACCTTATGTGGGTTATGTTGATTGGGAAAACGGAGAATTCGGGCGTAAAGCCTCAGTAATGAAATTTTCTAATTAGAATTTAAATTTTCTGCAGCGATGAGCCGGATTCCCTGGACAGAGTAGAAGGAAATATCCGGCTCATTCCTGTTTGTTTTTCCCTTCTATTCCTGTGCATCCCGGTCAAAATTCCTGTTCATTTATCTCCAGTATTCCTGCTATTTCTTTTCTGTCCATACCGGCGAGAAGCATTTTCCTGGCAGACTCGATTTTTCCCTCAGACTTTAGCCTCTATAACAGAAATTCTTTTATCCATACCATCATATAAATACTGAATTTCATTTGCTAACTGGTTAAAATGGTTTTCTTCTTTTTCTGCCAGTTTATCTATTTTACCTTCTAAACTGGTTGCTTTACCTTTCAGGTCTTTAACATCTGTCTTTAATTCTTTAAGTTCCAATAATATCTGTTTTAATGTTTCTTCCATAATGGACTCCTTTATACTTTATTTTCAGGGAAATTGTAACTATACACAATCTGCATATTTACTTCACGAAATTCACAAGACATGATTTTCTCCTTTATGGTGTGGATATAACTTCACGGACAGATTTTCTGCATCTTCTTTTATTGGCAGTAATACCTTCTTTTTTTAATGCCTTTAAAACTGTATATAGAGAACAGTTATATTTTTCAGCTATTTTTTGAGAAGTAAGACCATTATTATATTCTTCAGCGAATGTTTTATAATAAAGATTCCATTTTGTAATAGAAGGTGCTTGTATGTCAGATCTGAATATAGCGCTGGCGCGTTGACGGGTAATTCCTAAATGCTTGCCTATTTCTTCAAAAGTCATCCCTTTTTCTTTTAATTCTCTTACTAATTTTATCTTTTCTATATTTCCTCTCAAAATAACACCTTCTTTATAAAGTTATTGTAATTTATTAATAATGTTTTGTAAATAGTTTTTAAAATATTTTATAATTGCTAATCCCGATCGACTTTCATCATAAGTGGTTAAATTCGTGATTATGAAGCATGGAAGGATAACAGGACTGGTTGTAATTCTACCGTAATGAGCTACCGACAAAAAAATCCTGTTATCCTCTCCCATCCCATTAATCCCTGTCTTCTTTCATCAATTCCTGAATTTCTTTTATCATAAGCCCTGTGTATTTAGCGATTAAATTTATATCAATTTTATCTTCCAGCATTTTTTTTGCAGAAGTTATTTTTGCTTTTTCCATGCCTTTTTCCATGCCTTTTTCCATGCCTTTTTTCATGCCTTCTTTTAAGAAGTCTTCCTGCCATGTCGTAAGCATATGTGCCACCTCCTCATAATTTCTGTCTTTAATTATTATATCTGTAAATTCTTTTTTCTCTTTTTTATTTAAAAACAAAAGTCTGTCAATAAAGTGCAGCAGTGTCTGTTCCTGAAGTTCTGTCAGTTTATATTTTTTCATCTGTCTGAGAGCATTTGCTTTTACCAGTGCTCTCGAATCTTTCCCGAAATTTATTCTTGTCATTAAAGCAGCGGTTATTGGATTTGGATGGTCTATATAATCTTTATAATTATAATCTTTACTTTTCCTGAGATTATATTTATAAATAAGTTCAGTTCCCATATATTCCAGATGAAATACATTACTTACCGGCTTTTCCCATATATGCTCATCTATAAATAGTGAAAAAGCAAAGATATTCTTTTTATGTTCCCTTCTGATGTCTGCAAAATAATCGTACATCCTTTCCTCAAAGGCAGTTTCTCTTTTAGCCTGTATTTCAATATGGATAAGTGTAATTTCTTCGGTTCCGTCAATTAAAGTTACTTTAGCAAGAATATCGGAAAAGGTTTTTTCCCCTTCCACCCGGTCAGAGAATAATTCTTTATCAATAGAGATCTGGTGGTGGGATCAGTCACTTGAAAGATATATGAAGTTCTTTACCCAACCCATGAGCTACCTTTTTTAAAAATTGAATAGAAGGGTTATAATTTCCACCTTCCAGGCGGCTAATATTGCTTTGCTTTGTTCCTACTCTGTTTGCAAGTTCCTTTTGAGACAAATTTAATTCTATTCTTGCTTTTATTATTTGCCTTACCATTTCGTATTCAGGTTCAAGCAATTTTACTTCTTTTGCAAATTCAGGAGCTTTAAGTAGATCTTTTTTTTATTTCTTCCCATGAGACAAAAGGTTCTTTCATTTTTTGCACCTCCTTAAATAATCTTCTATATAACGTTTAGCAATTTCAAGTTCCTTCTTAGGAGTTTCATCAGTCTTTTTTAAAAAACCGTGAAGCAATATAAATGTATTTTCTATATGAATAAAATAAAATATTCTTGATATATCACTTGTCTAAAGCCCTGTTCTTTGTTTCAATCTCATTAAGTAAAGTCTATATCCTGTTATTTTATCATAAAGACCGCAGAATACTCCCTCTATAGCTGAAGGCTTAGAGGGAGATGAATGCGGAGTTGCGTCGTATATCCTGTATTATGTTCAAAGCTATAAATACAAGCTCTTTTCTGGTATAATATATAGAGGAGAAGATAAGTATGAAAAGCTCATATAAATACCGTATATATCCAACTAAATCCCAGGAAAGTAAATTAGAAAATACCTTCAGTATGTGCCGTCATCCCTAATAATGCAGGTGCTAAAGGCGGATTAAATAAATCAATCTCTGATGTTTCCTGGGGAAAATTCTTTGATATACTGAAATATAAAGCTCTGATAGCAGGTAAAACAGTAATTGCAGTAGACTCAAAATACACAAGTCAGATATGTTCCGGCTGTGGAAATATGGTAAAGAGTCTATCAATGAGGACACATACTATTTCTTTCCTGTCCATACCGGCCAGAAGCATTTTCCTGGCAGACTCAATTTTCCTCTATTTTATAATAAGTGAATTGGGGAATGTATTTACGTATAGAAGGCCATGAAATATCAATTAATTCACTAAAATTTTTAAGTATTGTTATTGATATTATTATAACAAATTTGTTATAATAATATACAGGTGGTTGAAAATGTTTGAAGTAAAATTTTATAGAGATAGACAGGGCAATGAACCAATCGCGGATTACATAATAGATTTAAATAATAAAGCACACTATAATAAAAGTGAACGGATAAAATTGAAAAAAATATTGGAATATATATCTCTGCTGAAACAATATGGTACAAGAGTGGGATTGCCATTTGTGAAACATATTGAAGGGGATATATGGGAATTGCGGCCATTAAAAGACCGTATAATTTTCTTTTACTGGCAGGAAGATACTTTTGTCTTAGAACCTATCCGAAAAGTAATATTTATTCTACACCCTTCCGGTGGGTGAGGCTCTGGAGAAAAATATATACCGTATTAACAGTAATTTATAAATTAAACAAATGTAATATCGTAGCAGTCTGTAATAAGAGTTTTTGTTGCAAGAGGATTATAGATTTTTCGGAAGAGCCTCACACACCGGAAGGTATTTGATGACTTTTCGGATAGGCTCTTATTACATTATTTTATAAAAAAGACACAGAAAACTCCCAAAAGAGAGATAGAACAGGCAAAAAGGAATTTAAAGGATTTTTTAGATAGGAGTGATAAAGAATGAAACCTTATACGACTTTTGAAGAAATATGGAACAAATGTGATAGTCTGAGCTCTGCGGAGAAAGAAGAAATAAAATTAAAAGTTGACCTTATTGGAAAACTTATAGAAGCAAGAGAAGAAAGGCATTTAACTCAACAGGAACTGGCAGATATGTGTGGCGTAAAACAGCCGTTTATATCCAGATTGGAACGTGGAAATCTTGATCCTCAATTAACTACTATGATAAGGGTATTAAAACCATTGGGGTATAAATTGGCAGTTATAAGTGAATTTGAAGAAATTGTAAGTAAAAATAACGTAGCTGCAATATAACTTCACAATAAATATGTAAAAGGAAGTAGAACTGCTATTGTTCCTCACTTTGAAAAACATATTCCTATAGGAACATTTAATCTCTGTCTTCTTTCATCAATTCCTGAATTTCTTTAATCATAAGCCCTGTGTATTTAGCGATTATAGTGTATTTCATAACTTATTAGAATTTAAATGAGTAGTGAGTAGAAGTAGAGTTTTCCACTCACTATTCACTATTAACTCATTAATTATGAATTGTTATGAACGTAACTATAAATTTATTTGTTCAACATATTGTTTTGTATTAATTGATTTTTTTTTTTTCTGATAAAATGTAAACTGTATATAATTTTATATTTGTGCTATAAGATTTACCGGCTCTGTGCCGGGTGATTTATCGACCATAAGCATGTAATAAAGGTCTTCCTCGCGTCACGCGTCACGCGTCACGAATATAAACCAGAAAGGGATGTATATTTAATGTCAAAAAACCTTTTAATATCAATCATCATACTGAGTATTATATCAGGTATTATCATAGCCGGCTGCGGTGACAGCGGCTCGAATCAGATTACTGTGCCTCCGACAGTTACGTCAACTGCGATACCTGACCTTGTCACTATAAAGGGGCAGGCTCTTGAGATAAACGGCACGCCCATACCGAATGCATTCGTTGTATGTGTAAACCAGGGATTGTCCGCTTCTCTTTCTGCTCTTGCAGATAACCTTGGAAATTATCTATTTAAGAATCTTCCTCCCGGAAATTACAGGATAGAAATCTGGCGTTCCGAGGGAGACCGTAATTCATCTCCCGGAAGCCCGATAGGAGCGGTAAATATAACTGTTACAGAAGGAACTGTTACTGTAAATGTTACGGCAGGAACCATTGATCCAACTGCAACACCGACTGTAACACCTGCTGTGACGAATACACCGACTGTAACGAATACACCTGGAGGGCCTACCATTACGCCTGGAGGGCTTACCAATACACCGATATCGACAAACACACCCGGTGGGCCAACAAATACGCCGACAGCGACGAATACGCCGGGAGGGCCAACAAATACTCCTACAAATACGCCACACCTTCATGGAAATACGTGGGAACTACCGGAATTTCAGCAGGTATGGCATATTATCCTTCCCTGTATGTATATAATGGAATACCTTATGTCGGGTATGAAGATGAGATAGAAACTAAGACTTTAGTAATGATGTATAATGGAACAACCTGGACAACCGTAGGTAGTGCATTACCTTCGACTATGAGTGGTGGGACTTCCCTGTATGTATATAACGGAACACCTTATATAGCCTATGAGGGATATGACGGGGCCGAAGTAATGAAATATACTGAAAATACCTGGAAAAATATAGGAACTGCCGGTTTTTCGGCAGGAATATTAAGGTTGATATCCATGCATATAGACAATGATGGCACACCTTATGTGGCTTATCAGGATATGGCAAATGGAGATAAGGCCACAGTAATGAAGTATAATGGAACAAAGTGGATAACCTTGGGGAGTCCAGGATTTTCGGCAGGAGCGATCGCTTCCCCTTCCCTGTATGTATATAATGGAACACCTTATGTGGCTTATGATGGTTTTGAGAATGGTGGTGTTAGAGTAATGAAATTTAATGGAACAAGCTGGATATCTGTAGGCACTACAGGATTTAATGGCGGTGGCGTCTCCCTGTATATAGACAAAGATGGAATACCTTATGTGGCTTATTGTGATTTGACAAATGGAGGTAAGGCTACAGTAATGAAGTATAACGGAACAAACTGGACAACCGTAGGTAATGCAGGATTTTCAGAAGGACAGGCAGGAACCGGTAACAAATGTCTCTATATATACGATGGAACACCTTATGTATGTTATATAGATTCTGCGAATGGGCTCAAGGCCACAGTAATGAAATATAACGGAACAAACTGGACAACCGTAGGCAATGCAGGATTTTCACCAGGGCAGATAGGCTGTCCCTCTCTGTTTGTATACGATGGAATACCTTATGTGTGTTATATAGATGAGACAAATGGGGCCAGGGTCACAGTAATGAAATTTTCTAATTAGAATTTGAATTTTCTGCAGCGATGAGCCGGATTGCCAGGGCAGAGCAAAAAGAAATATCCGGCTCATCCCTGTTTAAATCTGGTTCTTTCTTGATTTTTTCTCTGACAATCAGACTTAAATCTATCTTCATACCTTTTAAACCATCGATTTTTAGGATTTTTTATGTTCGTTGCTTTATTTATCTCCGAATGTTATAATTTTAACAGAGAAAATAAAAATCATAGAAAGGTCAATGTATGGCTCTCATTATAGTAAGGCAGAAACTCAAAGAAGGAAAAATACTTATCAGAGACCATGCAATGATGCGTTTCGATCAAAGAGGTATAACAATAGAAGAAGTTGAAAATGTAATTATGACAGGAGAATTAATAGAGGATTATCCTGATGATAAACCATTCCCCAGTTGTTTAATTTCAGGTTATATTCGAAAAGATATTATTTTATATGTAGTACTGGCTCTGGAAGAAAAAATTCATATTATAACTGCCCACTGGTTAGATCCCGATAGATGGCTGGACCATAAAACTAGGAGGGATAAATAAATGAAGGCAAATATCTGTGCCCACTGTGGAGGCATAACGGAGAAGAAACTTATAACTGTTGACAGAAGAATAGAAGACCGATTATTTATTTTTGAACATGTACCGGCTGAAGTCTGTTCGGAATGCAGTTCCAAATGGTTTTCCTCTGAAGTTTTAAAAGATATGGATAGAAAAATTTCTGAATCGTTAGAACCTGCAAGAATAGAGCATATTCCGGTATATTCCCTTGCTGTCTGATATTACCTTAATGAGATTTTCCAATTAGAAACCGGACTTTTTACCGGCATGAGCCGGATTGTCAGGACAGAGTAATGGAAATATCCGGCTCATCTCTTTTCAGCTTCGATAGTGAAGGTTTTATAGTCCTGCGCATTACTCATTCGCATCACGCATCACGCATTACGCATTACGACATTACTGAAACTAACAGACATGACCGGAGCGGTCACAACCAAATATGAAAATTAACATCCAGTGAAGTTGCAAACTTCATCATTTTCATATAAATATAAAGAAATTATTTAACCGCTGTCAGTCTTCCTGTTACAATCAGGGTGCAATAAAATCCTTCCAGGTTTCCGGGAGCCGAATTCCATATATCGTCATTTTCCCGGGGCCAGCCGGTAACTCTCCTGCCATCAAGAGTAAAAAAGAGTATTCTCTTTTCATAACAGCTTATAAAGGGAAGAGTTTCATTTGTAATTCGTGCAAGTTTCCTTACAAGCTCTTTTTCTTCCGCAGGATCAAATGTTTTATCGAGTTTTTTTATAATTTCCGGGATATGTTCGCCCATAAGTTCTGAAGGAAGGCCGCAGGCTGATTGAATTAATTCCCCTTCTTTATAAAAACAGTTGAATGAAAAAGAAGGATGTCCGTATTTGCTTAATTGAGGGCCTATATCTGCAGCAAGATGGAATTCGGAATTTTTGACGGCTGTCCCGTAAAGATCTAAAGGAACTATACGTATTTCCGAAAAAAAGCCAAATTTATTTAATTGACCGGAAGCTGCTTCTGCCAGAAGTATAACATCATTCAGATCAGGAGCTATAATGTCCAGATAAACTTTTTTATTTTCAGATGTTAACCAGTAATTTTTTTCTTTATTCTTCCTGTAGCCATTATTCAGAAGTATATGTTCGGCTTTACTCAGATTATGATCATATAGAGTTAGAGATTTATAAAAGCTTTCATCAAACCACTCTTTTCTTGAGGATTTCGGAATTCCCGTGCTGTAATCATCTACTGTATCTCCATATGTGCAGGCAATCTGCCTTATCATATCTCTGTCCAGAATATGGGCTATGGCCTGACGCATTGCAAGATCATTCACAGGTTTTTTCTTGCAGTTATAAATCAAGCCATATTCACTTTTATCTGACGGAGTAAAAAGGTGAATATGTTTATTTTTTTTAAGTATTTCCCTGGAAACATCATAGGGACAGGCAGGTGTTACTCCGTCTACATCACCGCAGAGAAGGTAAGACCATACTACCTGATTGGTACCCCATCTGACAATGTGCACTTTATTAATACTTACCTTATCTTTATCATGGTAATCAGAGAATTTTTCAAGGATTATATCGGAAGAGGTAACTTTTTTTATCCGGAATGGGCCTGTCCCTACAGGAAGTTCAGGACGATATTTATATAAAACTTCTCTGATTTTCTGATCTTTTATTTCATTACCTTCCAGATTTTTATTTTTCATTTCTGCTATTAAATCAACCCAATGCCCGAATATATGTACCGGAGAAGTAATTCTTTCCGTGAGAGCTCTTATAATATTTATGGGAGAAGCTTCTTTCCATATGAACACAACGGTATGTTCATCAGGACATGCTATGTCTTTAAGGTTTTTCCATATTTCCATATTTTTAAGATATCCTGTATAGAAAGTACTTCTAACGTCTGAACCGGAAAATCTCTTTCCGTCATGCCAGAATACACCTTTTTTCAATTTAACTGTAAGTATAAGATTATCTTTACTTATCTTGAAGGATTCTCCGAGACGGGGTATATAAACCCCGGATGTGGGAATATAGTCGAAGAGAGGTTCGTAAATATACACGGAAGCAGTATTCATACCGCCCGGCGCCCACGGATTTCCGTGGTATGCAGGAGGAATATCCCACGTTCCTGCAGTATAGAAAACACCTTTTTCAGGAGATTTTACGGTACAGGATGTCAGGTTTAATAAAACCAGAAGGGTAAATAAAATTTTTCTCATAAATTACAGCTAATTTTCAGAAATCGGTATTATTGAGCCGGCATAAGCATGTAATAAAGGTCTCCCTCCCGTCACGCGTTACGCGTTACGCGTCACGAGAGCAGTTATGTATTATTTATGCTCACCTCAGTAATTCAGGGCCTTTTTCTGTATCCCTTATGTGCCATCCAAAAGACAGAATTTCTTTTCTCAATCTATCAGCTTCTGCCCAGTTTTTTTCTTTACGGACTTTTTCTCTTTCTCTTACAAGTTTACTTATTCTTTCAGGAACCTCTGAGCTTTTATCTATTTCTGCTTTATTAAAACTCTTTATATCTTCCCAGACCGATGGTGATACATAATCATTTAAATCAGGTCTCTGAATAGATCCCAGGGTTTTAAAAGGAAAGACTGTTTTATCAGGGAAAAAACTTTCCTTTCCGTCTTTTATTAATGTAACTCCTCCGAGACCTGATACAAACGCTTCTTCCTTCCCCAGATCTATTATAAGAGCAGTATGTTCATCAATTCCGATTACAGGCATTAAAGGGAGGAGGCCCATCATGGTTTTAAATCTCTCTTTCCCTATGAAACAGCAACTGGTATCAAGCTCTTTACCTCCTTCTGTATTATTCCAGTGTGGCATAAAAACCAGATTTAATCCCAGAGGACCGAATAAGTTAAGACCTTTATGCCAGTAAAGTTCTTCTCCTGCTTTATATATTTCATATACAGGTAATGAGTAAAGTCCTGCGGCGATAGTAGCTGCACTTGCCATAACAAGAGCTGCTCCTGTGGCATGTTTTGCAAGAACATATGACCATAGCAGGCTGTTTTGTAACTGTTTTACTGTATAAGTAGGACTTCCCGGCCCGAGGAAAATATAATTTGAACTGAGAACAGGGGAGAGTATTTCTGCTCTGTCAGGACTGAAAGGGGTCATTTTTTTTCGTGCAGGTATAATATGAACTTCAGGCTGAAAATTTACAAGATGTTTCTTTAAAAAGTCCTCTATTTTCCCCGCTACTATGGCAGAATTTGGCTGAAATCCCGCAGGGGTTTCCAGGATAGATACTTTTATGGAATCCTTTATTTGTTCCATAACCCGTTCATGGACTTTCCGCCCGTGAGGAGCTATTTCTCCCGAGCCAAACAGAGCTATAATTCCGAAATTCGGAGATTGTAACATTTTTTCTGTACCCCTTTGCAGGTGTCGTAACTTTTTTACCTGGGACTGCAAGAAAAACAATTCCGGCAAATTGTTAGAAGAATTAGTATACTCCCGTCACGCGTCACGACTATAACCGGCGGAACATATTACACCGGATATTTGCAATTATTTATTCTTCCCCACGAATTCATTCATGGCTATTGATACATACGGGGCAGACGTTTTTTCCATGACGTAGGTATGATTTTATCAAGGGCATCGTCTGCCGTAACAATGCCATGCAGCTTTTTGTTATTATCTATCACAGGCACGGCAAGGAGATTGTATTTTGCAACAACCTGGGCAACCTTATCCTGACTTTCTGTCAGCTTAACACTTACGATGCGTCTGTGCATAAAATCCGATACATGAGTTCCCGGGTGGGCCAGTATAAGATCCTTGAGGGAAAATACGCCTTCCAGCTTTCCTTTTTTATCTGTTACATAAACATAGAATATTGTTTCTGCTTCCTGCCATGCTTCTCTGAGTAAAGATATGGCTTTCTCTGCAGTAACATCGGGAGGTACTGCCACAAATTCCGTTGTCATAATACCTCCTGCCGTATCTTCATGATAGGTCAGCAGTTTACGTACATCTGCAGCTTCTTCTACTTCCATCAATTTAAGTAATTCTTTACTTCTGTCTTCCGGCAGTTCTGCCAGCAGATCCGCCGCATCGTCAGGCGCCATTTCTTCAAGTACGTCTGCCACTCTTTCATCAGGCATGTTTTCTACCAGTGTGGCCTGAAATTCTGTTTCTACCTCTTCAAGGGTATCTGCTACGGTTTTTACATCGAGTGATTCCAGCAGTTTTTTACTTTCGGCACGGCTCAGATCACTTATTATTTCTGCCAGATCGGCAGGATGGAGCTCGGTAATCTTATTACCGGGAACTTTGAGTCTCATAAATTCATTTCCCGGGAGTAATTCCACATCATGCCAGGCAATAGTTCCGGGATTCAGCTCTTTACCAAAATATCCGGCAAGCTTCTGCGTTACCTTTCTTATGCCGAGACGCCTCAGGAGACCTACTTCTCCCATATCTACATTGGCAACATAAAATTTTTCATTTACCTGCATTAATTCCAGATTATTCACACATTCCAGTTTTACGCCGTTTATATCTATAATCTGCCTGTCAAGCACATCTCCTGCCAGGTAAAGATCCTTTTCTCCGACCCTGTAGGGAATTACATCTTTTATAAAACCTTTCAGGGAAATTGATGTAATGTTCATCTCTTCCACACAGTAAAAAGGTATGAGAAGTTCTTCGGTATTTTTGAGAACCAGGGCAACGATCTCGGGATGAGGCATTTCGGGACGAAAAGTAGCAATCAGATCATGAAGACTGCCTTCGATTTTTCCGTTTACATCTTCCACAGGTTTATTGAGCAGGTCTGTTAAATAGAGCATAATTTATCCTCCCGGCTATATGAATTAAACTTATTTTAATTTAAATGGATAAGTAAGTCAAATTTTTACCTTTATCCTCTTCTTCTTTTCGGTTTCAGCAGTTCATAAACAACATCATTTACTATGACCACACCGACCATAATTCTATTCTCGTCAATGACCGGTAATGACGGAAGGTTATATTTTGAAATAATATTGATCATAGAATTTAAATTATCAGTATCTCCTACTGATATAATAGTGTGAGCCATAATATCGGAAAGTTTTCTGTCCGGTTCTGCTATGACAAGGTCTCTCAGAGACAGTCCTCCCCGGAGCTTTTGATTCTCATCTGTAATATAGAGATAATAAATTTTATCTTCCTCAGGCTTCAGTCTTCTGAGTTCCTGAATGGTCTCCGATACTGTGAAATTTATGTCAAGATAAAATAAATCTGCCGACATGATGCTTCCCACCGTATTATCAGGGTATTCCATCAGTTCTTTTACTTCTTCCGAAACCTCTTTAGACATTTCATTCAGCAGTTCTTCCGCATGGTCTTCCTTTAAGTCATCCAGTATATCTGCCACTTCGTCTGCAGGCATTTTTTCAAGCACATCTGCTGCTTCTTCTACGGACATGCTTTCCAGAATATGTACCTGTGCATCTGTTTCAAGTTCTTCCAGGACATCTGCTGCTTTTTCTTCGTCAAGGGAAGCGAATATCTGTGCCTGTGCTTTTTTATCAAGTTCTTCTATAATATCGGCAAGGTCAGAAGGGTGAAGTGTAGAGAGCTTTGTATGAGATTTTGAAAGTTTTATGTCTCTTTTTTCTGTCATAATAGCTTCTACATTTTCCCATAATATTAAATTACTGCCAATATCTCTGTGGAAGAATTTCAGCAGATTTTTTATTATTTTTGCCCATCCGAGCCTTCGCAGGAGTCCTTCAAGACCTACATCTACTGCAATTACCATCACTTCTCCCGACTTTATCAGAGCACAGCCTATATCATTGACTCTTACGACTTTTCTTCCGTTAACATCTACTATCTGTTTGTCCAGAATATGATGGGCCAGCTGAACAGTATTTTCTTTTGAAATATCTATGTCTTTTTCTTCTCTGCAGAAGAGTCTGTAATCATTTTTTTCTTTCCCTATATTGAAAGTGGAAAAATCTATATATTTTATTTCTTTCCCTGTATGAACCTTTGCCGCAATAACCCTTGGACTGGCTCCGTCAATTTCCGCAACCAGATCCTCAAGTCTTCCTATATATTTACGATCTTCCGAAAAGATTTTATTGCCCAGAATTCTGCTTAAATAAAATTTGTTTATCATAAAAAGTCCTCCTTATATGCGTGACGCGTAACGCTTTTCACTTTTCACTCTTCACCACTCACTCCTCACTGAACAAAAGGCATAACCAGCAGTATAACAGTAAGAATTATTACGAATATAACCGTAAGCCATGCAATAATATTAAAAAAACGGGAATTTACATATTCTCCCATGAGCTCTCTGTTATTCGTGAGTCTGAGCATATAAATGAGAATTACAGGGAGAATAATGCCATTGATTTCCTGTGAAATCAGCATGATTTTGACAAGAGGTATGGATGGGAGCAGGACAACTGCCGCTCCTATGACTATAAAGAAAGCTATTATAGTGTAAAATACGGAAGCTTCACGGAATTTCCTGTCCAGGCCGTTTTCAAAACCGAAAGCCTCTGTGACTGCATAGGCAGTAGACAGGGGGAGTATGTGCGCTCCCAGTAAAGATGCACCGAATAAACCTGCGGCAAATAGAAGAGAAGCATATTCTCCTGCCAGGGGTTTAAGAGCCTGGGCGGCATCGCCTGCTGTTTCTATTGTTATGCCTGCTTTGTAAAGAGTCGCCGCAGTGGTAATAATGATGAAAAAAGCTACGAAATCCGTTACAAAAGCACCTATGAATACATCAATCATTTCATATCTGTAATGTTTTATATCCAGACCTTTATCCACAACTGCAGCCTGAAGATAAAACTGCATCCACGGAGTAATAGTTGTGCCGATCATGGCGATAAATAGAAATACAAAATTCTGATTCCAGCTGAAAGAAGGTATAAAAGTGTGTCTCATCACTTCATGCCAGTCAGGTTTGACTATAAAGCCTGATATGATATATGTTATATATACAAGGGACAGTATGAGAAAGGCTGTTTCGGCTTTTTTATAGGAACCTCCTGTGACGACTATCCATACTAAAAGAGCTACGGCAGGAACAGAAATGTATTTTGAAATATTAAATAATTCCATACTTGCAGCAACTCCTGCAAATTCCGCTATTGTTGTGGCGAAGTTGGCTACGAAAAGTGCTGACATGGCAAGGAAAGTCATTTTTACTCCGAAATTTTCCCTTATGAGGGCGGAGAGACCTTTACCCGTGACGATACCCATTCTGGCACACATTTCCTGTATGACAGCAAGACTGATGGTTATAAGGAAAAGACCCCAGAGCATAGTATAACCGTAAGAAGCTCCCACACAGGAATAGGTTGCTATGCCTCCTGCATCGTTGTCTGCATTTGCAGTGACAAGTCCGGGGCCTATGATACTTAAGAGGAGAACTATTTTTGCAGCTTTTTTGCTTTTAAAGATTGACTTCATTTTTCTATTTACCTTCCCGGGATACTGAACCGGTTTTTGTAATACATGTGTTTTAACCGTGTGAATTATTACAGGTTGAAATAAACAGGATATTATCAGAGGTCTGTTCTTTTTATCGAAGTGCCGGTAATGAAGGTCAATCAGCGGAAAATTAGAACTTTCCTGACAGAGAGGCCTTTTCATATACCACATCAGTCAAAGAACCTCTGAAAGACAGGGTTAAAGGGACGCTTTCTGAAGATTCTTCCATTGTGATACCACCTCTGTTAAGAAAGATTAATCTCTAAATTTCACCTAAATTATACTCTTTAATATTCATATGTCAATTGAAAATAAAAATATTTTATCGTTAAATTGACAGGAATTTTGTTGATATTTAAAGAAAACAGAGGTAAACATATTTTATGAGGGTTTGTATTTTATGAATACATCTGCCTGTATATTCTGTGGTAAAAAAGCAGAAGATAACAGTTTTTTTTGCGTAAACTGTAATAAAGAATCTATAGAATCCGATTTTCTTGATCATCCGATTAAAGTGTCGGGAATAGAAACAATAAATACTGATAACAGAATAAGAGAATTAAAAAAGGAAATATATGCCCTTGCAAAGGAAAAGAGTAAAGTAGAATTACACGATTTAAATCCGCTGATGAAAAATCCTGAATATGATATTTATCAGATTGGATGCAGGAAAAGGGTACGCATAATGTCTGTAATAAGTGGTTTATGTATATCTTCTTTCCTTATATTACCTCTGATATGTAATATGTTAAATATTGATCCCTACCTTATATGGAATGGTTATCCCTACCTTATATTTCAGGGTTTTATAGTGTTATTTATGTTTTTTGTGATGGCTATGACAGCCTATAAAAATGAAAATTGTGCACCTCCTCCAACTATATGTGATGAACAACAGAGAAACACTGTACTGGCCGGATTGGATGATATTGATGTACAGATATATAAGAAAAGAGAAGAAATTGAAGAATTAAAAAAGATAAAATAAATTTTTTTATGAAATATTTATAATGTTTTTACGACAGATAGAGAGTCAAAGAAAAAGGAGGGAATAGAAATGTCAGAAAAAGAAAAATTATCAAAATTCATCATTAAATCTGCATTGAAAGATTTACAGGATAAGAAAAGGTTTACCTCTATGGAGGAACTGACAGAAGAATTAGTGGAAGAACTGACAGAAGAAGGTTATGAAGTAAATGATGAAGACAGGAAAAAGATTAAGCTTATAGTAGATGAAGATGGTTATACGGGAAGTTTTCGTATTGACGACATTATACTTAAAAGATTGAAAAATAAAAAATACTGGCCTGTCGCTACCGTAATTATAGGAGTAATAATTTTTGTTATCACCAATATCATAGGAGCCCTTATTGAATATTTTGTCCAGAAACCTTTAAGCGGAAACGAACAGGTTCCTGCTACCGTTATAGCTGCTTTTTTTCAGCTGCCGTCAAAAGTGGAGGGATCAAACCTGGATTTTAAAGTTACTCTTCAGAATCAGTTGAAAAACGAACCTCTTAAAGATCTTGTGCTCTTTGCTTCTGCAGAAGACAATGTGACGAAAATTAATATAGACACTCTTCCTCCAAATGCTACTCCGAAACCGATTGACGGAAAGATTGACATTGCAAGTGTAAATAAAAAAGATTTCCTGTTCAGTGCCTATATCATAGGTTCCAATGTGAGTTTTCAGTCAGAACCAATCAGGATTGAAAGAGACATGAAAGTTCCCGGTGCCATGGTGGCCAGAGATATCTCTACGGAACATATGTCTTCTGTAAATGGAATTACTGTAGCATGCAACGAGAGTTTTAATGATAAAGGTGAAAAAAAAGATAAGTCTCAAGTGGCAGAAATAGATGAAAAACCTCTTCCCTTAAATTTTAAGGAAATAAATTCCGATAAACTGGCAGAAGATATTATAGAAAAGATAAAAGATCTTCCTCTGGATAATCCTCAATATAAGAGCAATATTCAAATTTTAAAAGCTCTTTCTATGTCAGGAAGTGTAAAGGCAAAAGATTTTGTAGAGAAGAATAAGTAAGCAAGTGAGAGGTGAATACTGAGTGGACGGGATAATTTCCACTCACTATTCACTTTTCACTTTTCACTTTTATATAAAAAAGAGGATAATTTCTTAAATAATCGAATAAAACTTTTAAACTGAAGATTATACTGTCATGCATTTTGTGACATCTATATATATTTTTTATGAGATGACGCGAAATAACAGGCAAATTTATTTAAAAATATTTAAGGAGGTAATTTAAATATGACAGAAGATTGCAGATTATTACAGGGCGGCAGAGGAATAGAATCGCCAATTCCGGGCCATATAGAATCTCCTACATGGATAGTAGACAAGGCATGGGATAAGGTAAGTGAAGTGGCTCATAATGCTCTTGATGCTTATATGGCTTACTGTAAAGAAGAAAACCTTCCTCACAGTTACCTTTTAGGTCTTGATATATTGATTACAGGTGTGGCAGACAAAACAGGAAAAAAAGTTGTAGATATAAGACCTACCCTTCTGGAAGGCCCGTGCTGTAACAGTTACCCTGCATGCCCGAATTTCTTCTCATCAAGGCTTTATAAAAAACTCAGAGCAGAAACCGGAGAAGATCTTGTAGAATATGATGTACATCCTACAATGATAATGGATAAAATCGTAGAGGCCTATCTGGGGTTATGGAAGGCAAGAGGCCATTCCGATAAACCTGTAGTCGGTATATTTACCAGACCCTATGCAGAAAGCGAAGAAGAAACAGCCCATGTTCTGGCCTATGAAACATTTAAAAAATACGGAGTTAACGTATTCAGAATAACACCTGACGAAAAACCTTATGTGAAAAACGGAAAGATTCATGTAGACGGAACAGCGATTGATCTCTGTCACAGAAGAATTGAAAGAATCCATGTTCCCCTTTTCTACGGAGAAAAACTCGGAAATCAGATAATAAACGAAGCAACTGAAACTCTCTGGATTAACCCCTGGAAAATAGACGATCTCCGTTCGAAAACCATAGAAGAAGAAGCCTTCAGGAGATGGGAGAAAAAAGGCGGAAATCCTATATCCAGACCGATTACTCTTGTAGGTAAAGAAATAACCCCTGAAAATGTGAAAAAATTACTTGACACAGGCGGATATGCTCTGAAGAAATGGAACAGCACCGGCGGTAAAGGTGTATTCCTCCATGCCTATATGCCTAAAGTGAAACACATATATGATAAGCTCTATTTGAAATATGACGGACGCCATATGATACTCATAGATGAAAAAGATACAGACAAATATCTTGCAGAATTTGAAAACTTCACGGAAGATGCGGCAATACAGCAGCTCAGAATCATAGATGCAAGAGAACTTGACGCAAAGAACCGCCTTGTATATGACACAAGAATAAATGCCCTTTACAATGAAGATGAAAAGAAATGGCATCTCATTTCCGGTATTTCCCGTTCCGTCCCGTGCGGGCCTGACGTGGCAAACGGAAATTCACTTCTTACAAACGTATCTTCCGGAGCAGAAATTTCTATTCTTATTATGGGACGTTCTAAAACAGGTAAAAACAACATGAATTTCGGTCCCCTTCTTACTGCTATGGTGGCAGGTAAAACCGAGTATAAATTTTAATTGATATATGGTGCAGGGGTACGGGTAGTCTGTACCCCTGCATTTTTATTACAGCAGGTAAGGGGTTGTAAAAAAAATAACCTTATCATATGTATAATCGTAATGCGTAACGCGTGACGCGTGACGGGTTAAGCCCTGCGCATCACGCATTACGCATTACGAGGTCATTATTTATGGATAGTTATGAAACTAACTATAATCTCCCATCACGCATCATGCTTTTAAATCCTCGCGTCACGCGTCACGCGTCACGCGTTACGACATAATACAAAGAGGTGATTGACTTGACAGATGTATATAAAAATTTTATCGGCGGGAAATGGGTTAAATCTGAAACAGAGAAAACCTTTAAAACGATAAATCCTGCAAATACCGATGAAACGGTAGGTGAATTTCAGCATTCTTCTGCAGAGGATTTGAGGAAAGCCGTAGAGATTGCTAAAGAATCTTTTACTGGCTGGAAAAATCTTCCTCCTTACAGCAGAGGGCAGATACTGATGAAGACAGCAGGATTGCTCGAGGAAAAAATTGATGAACTCGCAAAAATTATGACGAGAGAAATGGGGAAAAGCCTTGTTGAAACCAGATCCGAAGTGACGAGAAGCGCACAGCTTATGGAATGGTACGGAAGTGAAGCAAAGCGCCTGTGCGGTGAAACATTTCCCTCTGACAGAGCCAGAACCTTTCTTTATACTATCAGAGTACCACTCGGAGTAGTTGCCCTTATTACACCGTGGAATTTCCCTCTTTCTATTCCATGCTGGAAACTCGGGCCTGCTCTTGTGTCGGGTAACAGTGTAATATTAAAGCCTTCAAGCCTTACTCCTCTGACCTGTATAAAACTGGCTGAGATTATGGAAGAAGCAGGACTCCCGCCTGGAGTTCTTAATGTTGTCACAGGTTCAGGGAAAGAACTGGGTGAAGAAACAGGCAGAAATGAAGATATAAAAGCTATTTCCTTTACAGGCTCTACTGACACAGGAACGAAGCTTTACCGGGCTGCATCGGGAAGGTTTGTAAGAACTCAGTTCGAAATGGGAGGGAAGAACCCCATTGTAGTTCTTGAAGATGCAGACCCCGACAGAAGTGCTTATTTTGCCGTAGAAGGGTGTATGTGGACTGCAGGACAGAAATGTACTGCCACAAGCAGAGCTATAGTGGTAAAATCAGTTCTGGATAAATTTACCGACCATGTGCTGGAATATGTTAAAAATTTTAAAGTAGGAAACGGTCTTGACGAAGGAGTCCATATAGGGCCGGTTGCAGATGAACATCAGCTGCGAAATATAATGGATTATATTGAAAAGGGCAAAGTAGAAGGTGCCAGATTGCTCACAGGAGGTAACAGAATTACAGGTGAAGCCTATGATAAAGGATATTTTATCGAACCGACTGTGTTTACAGATGTTACACCTGATATGTCAATAGCAAGGGAGGAAATTTTTGGCCCTGTTCTTTCTATAATACCTGTTGAAAATTTTGAAGAGGCTATTTCTGTGGCAAACGATGTGGAATACGGGCTTGCTGCCTCAATAGTGACAAATAACCTGGCCAGAACCATGGAATATATAGATAAGATAGAAGCAGGCATAATTCATATAAATCATTCCACTGCAGGTGCCGAAGTGCAGGTACCTTTCGGAGGTATGAAAAAATCAAGTTTTGGCATCAGAGAACAGGGAACAGAGACAATCAATTTTTATACTAACTGGAAGACTGTTTATATCCATTATTAATTTCTGAAAGTGACGTCTATGCGTCACTTTCGGAAATCTGCCCCGCCATATCATTATAATTAGAGTGAAATGTGAAAAGAACAGGACACGACTCACGACTCACGACTTACGACTCAGGTGTTGTAAAAAAATAACCTTATCATATTTACAATCGTTACGCGTCACGCGTAACGCGTGACGCGAGGACAATAACCATAATTTGTCAGAGTTATTTTCTTACAGTTCCTTATTATTTATGGATAGTTATTAAAGTAGCTAAAAAATAAGTTTTAAAATTATTGCAAAAAATATATTGATATATAATAATAAGACGATAATATATACAGACTGATTCTTTATAGGCATGATTGGAGTTTTTTCTTTATATATCTTATTTATGAATATTGCGAGGATGAGCTATGTATAAAAACTGTTCGAATTGTAATAGTGTCAACAGTGATACAGCGAGATTTTGCAGTGAATGTGCCGGTTCACTCATGTCAGAAAACCCTCAGAATAAAGAATTTCTGTCAGAAGGAAATGTTCTTACAGGGCGATATGTTATAAGGAAGCTTATTAAATGCGGCGGTATGGGGGCTATATACAGGGCTGATGATAATCATATTAAAAAAGTATGTGCTATTAAAGAGTTGTTAACCGGATGGTGCAATACCGATAAAGATCGGGATTATGTAATCAGAAGATTTCAAAGTGAAGTAAAACTTCTGTCTGAACTTCATCATGTAAATCTTCCCCGTGTAACTGATTATTTTATCTGTAATGAAAGACATTATCTGGTTATGGATTTTATAGAAGGATTGGACCTGGAAAGTCTTTTAACAGAAAAATATAAGCATGGTTTTCCCCTTGAAGAAGCAATTAATTACGGTATAGAAATCTGTAACCTTTTAGAATATCTTCACGGACAGGAACCACCTGTAATTTATAGAGACCTTAAACCTTCCAATATTATGATGAGACATAAAGATAACAGACTGTTCCTGATAGATTTTGGTATTGCCTGCAGTCTGGAACCTGAACTTTCCGCTTCTCCCAGAACAATGATAGGAACTATGGGTTATCTGTCACCAGAACAATATCAGGGTAAACCTGTTATGGCAAGTGATTTATATTCTCTGGGAGCCACTCTGTATCACCTTATTACGGGACAGATGCCAATACCATTTGTATACAGGCCTATGAGAGAACTTGTTTCCGGTGTTCCTCCTTACCTTGATGAGGTGATGAAAAAAGCTCTTGACCTGACAATTAAACAGAGATTTCAGACAGCTCCGGAAATGAGGATAGCTTTATGTAAATCCATAAATAAATATGACAGTATCGATATAAATTATAATATACTTCTTCTGAAAAATGAAAAAAATGAAAGAGATTTAAAAAAAACCCGGGAAGAGATGGAATTGCTCAAGGATAAATTGGAAAAAATGAGTTCCAGCAGTCCTTTCCCCGGTAATTTTGCTTCTTTCCCTCCTGAACAGTTACTGAAATATATTGCAGATGTCAGACCTTCAGGGAAAATAATTTATCATTCCGATAATGTGAAAGGTGAATTATGGGTGAAGAATGGTAATGTAATATATATAACCTGTAATAACTGGTTAGAAGAACTTGCATGGAGTAAGTTTTTAACATTAAAAAAAGAAAATTTCGAATTTCAGGATAATGATAATCCGGAAAATGCCGATAACAATCTTAACGGACACAGTCCGCTGGAGTTTATACAGGAAGATAAAAAAGAACTGTTACTCAGATTGGAACATATTACAGATACTCTTATTTCACCTGATGTATTGCTGAGATTTGAAAAGAGCTCTTTAAATAATGAGAAAAATGTACAGCTTACACGATATCAGATGAAGATTTTGTCTATGATTGCCCGCAGTACAGATACGGTAAATAAGCTGGTTGCCGCATTGAACGGCTCACAGATGAAAATAGCGGAAACAATCTGTTACCTGAAAGAAGCCGGATTTGTCGAAATTAACCTTTTGCATGATAATCGTAACGCGTAATGCGTGACAGGAGGAATAAATTTTTATTCTCTGTTGTTACCATACGGTAATAGCCGTTAGTTTGTTACTGGCGAAAGGAGGAATTGAGAGTTTTATAAAATATAATTAACCTTTGTAAATGAAGAAAGGAGGAAAAGCTCATAAAATTTTGAGCTTATTATTTATGAGTATTAAATTACATCTTTTGATTACCTGCGTTTTACTTGTTGCAATTCCTGTAGTGTTTATAAGTTTTATTGGTTATTCTTCCGTAAAGGCAGAAATTATCAAACAGGTAGAAGAAAATATAAGTAATCAGGCCCGTCTTATCTGTGAAAATGTAAAGAACCGTTATTTTTCTTTACAGGCCAAAGCAGATTCTGATCTTTCCGTGGCCAGGAATATATTTTATGCATCAGGAAAACCTGTATTGGATAAGAGAGAAAAGGTGACTTTTGATGCAATTAATCAGATTACTAAAAAAGTGACACCTGTAAATATTTATCCTATGGAAATTAATGGTGGAAAAATACCGCATAATTATGACCTGGTAGATAATGTACAGAATATTGTAGGATGTACATGCACGGTCTTTCAGGTAATACCTGAGGGATTGTTGAGAATATCTACCAATGTGAAAACAAAAGAAGGTGCAAGAGCTGTCGGAACTTATATACCATCTGATTCTCCCGTATATCAAACAGTTATGAAGGGAGACACCTACAGAGGCAGGGCTTTTGTCGTTACAGAATGGTATATGACAGCTTATGAGCCAATAAAGGATGATACAGGTAATATAATCGGAGCCCTTTATGTAGGTATAAAGGAAAAACCTTATCAGGATCAGTTGTTGAACGGTCTTGCCAGAATTACTATAGGAAAAACCGGGTATATTTTTATTCTGGATGCCTCAGAAGATGATCCCGGTACAGGTAACAGGGGGAAATATATTCTTTCAAGAGACAGGCAGACAGATGGTGAACAGACATGGGAAATGAAAGATGCCGGAGGAAATTATCTTGGCCGTGAACTGATAGAAACAGGAGAAAAACTGGGCGATGGTGAAGTAAAATTGATGACTTACCTGTGGCAGCATAAGGGAGAAAACAGCCCGAAAGTAAAGGTTGCCAGCCTCATATTTTTCCCTGAGTTGAGATGGGTTATCGGGCCAAGCGTTAATTATGATGAGGTTCTGGAAGGACTGTATCGTCTCAGAACGATGACTATGTTGCTGGCACTTATATTTATAGTAATCGGTGCCATAGTAGCATATGTTTTTGCCAGTTATATATCAACACCTTTTGAAAAGATGGTAGATATATTCAAAAAGGTTGCTGCCGGTGATCTGCGGGAAGCTATGGATATAAAAACATCCATATCGGAACTGGAAAATCTCAGAGATAGCTGTAATAAGATGATTATTTCCGTGAAAAATACTATATCTGTAATGAATAAATTAATAGAGTCTCTTACCACATCTTCCAGAGATCTGACTGAAGTGGCCCGGGGCATGGGTGGAGGCGCTACTGCAGAAAAAGTTAAATCAGGTTCGGAAACCATGTCAAAGATGTCTCAAAGACTTGAAACACTGGTAAAGGAATATAAATTATAAGTGTTTAGAGCTTTTCGGCATGTAATGCAGGAAACGTGAATGAATGGAGAATTTTCTTTTATTATGATGACCGGGGTGTCCGGTTGCAGGAAGATTTTATATATTATCAAAGCAGATGAAAGGGTATCAAAAAAAATAGTCTGTCATTTCCGCTGAACCTGAGAAGCGGGAATGACGGCAGCTATTTATTTTAAAGCTATAGGAATGTCATTTTTATTAAATTATTATATAGTTGAGGGTTGAGAGTTGAAGGTTGATTTCAACTCTCAACTTTCAACCCTCAACTTTAAACAACTCGTCCGAAGGTCGTTAAGTTCTCATCGGTGGTAATATGGTGTGACGTCTCCTCTTCTGATTGTTTCTCTGAACAGGGACGTTCAAAATAACTGAAAGGGGTTTGTTGAAAATGCCGGAACAGAAAACTATATCGGGGAATTTGAAAGATATAAAGCTAATTGATTTGTTTGTTTTGTTATGTACAAAAAAAGAACAGGCCGGTAAAGTTAAGTTTTCTAATAAAGGAGAAGAAGTTGAAGTATACATAGAAAACGGTAAAATAGTCCATGCTGTTTTTCACTTCAAGAAAGGTCTGGACGCACTGTATAACCTGTTAACATGGAATGAAGGTGATTTTGAATTCTTACATGATATGAAAGCAGAAAAAGTGACGATTGATATTAATACAAAGCAGCTTCTGACAGATTGTCTTGCTAAAAGAAAAGAACTGTCTGTAATTCAGGAATTAATTAAAAGCCCTGACGATGTGTTTAAACTTACCGGAAGAAGTACTTCTGCCAGGATTAATATGAATACAGAAGATTTATCTATAATAAGTTTTTTAGACGGTACAAAGAGTATAAGAAAAATTGAAGATATGACCGGAAAAAACAGATATGATTTATATAAGATGTTATATAAATTTTTATCTTTTGATGTAATAGAAAAAGTCGAACATGTTACAGAAGAAAAAAACGGGAAAATAGTAGATGAGCCTCTTTTAGACGTAGAACTTATTAATAAACTGGAAGAACATTTGAAAATAACTGTCGGTCCTTCTGCAAAAGTAATACTCGATACATCAATCGATTCACTGGGATATACGAAAAGCTCTTTCCCTGAAAGTAAATTAGATAATCTTATCTTTGAGCTTGTTAAGTCTACCGGTGCAGGTGAGAAAAATCTGAGAGATATAATGAGTAAAGGAGTAAAAATTGTTCTGCCTCCGGGAACTCAATCAGTTGTGGGAAGAGAATTTTTTGATAATATAGAAAAACGCCTGAAAGCACATGCAGGGCCTTCTGCAGCATTAATTCTTGAAGCCTGTGTGGAACATTTTCAGCATGATATGACTGCCTTTCCTATCAGTAAGCTGGATATGCTTGTAGAGAATTTTTTAAAAGAAAGTGGAACCAGTAAAAAAGATATAGAAGATGTTCTGGAGATTATAGAAAAAGTAAAGGGAAATTATAATGTCACATATCCCACCCAGGTTTTACAGGACAGTACTAAAAAAGGCGGTATTCTTTCATTCTTTAAACGTAAATGAGCACTAAAAATAACTCTGGGAAATTATTAGAACGATTAGTATCCTCGCGTCACGCGTCACGCGTCACGATATAAACTGTAACTATGATGTAATTATTTCCTGACAATTCCTAATTACCACACGAGGTAAAAGAGTATTCAAACAGGACTTACGCAAAAAATACAGAAGAATCAGTTATTGCGAGCGAAGCGAAGCAATCCCATTATTACAACAGAAATTGTTGGGATTGCTTCGTCGCTCCGCTCCTCGCAATGACAAAATGCGTAACTCCTGTTCGAAAAATTACGTATCATGTGCTTATATAACGTTTCTGCTCCCGTAACGCGTAACGCGTCACGCGTTACGCGTTACGATATATAAGATTTTGGTTACTAATTTATCTGTTACGGTACTAAGAGCCTATCCGAAAAGTCCTGCCGCCTTAAAGGAAATCCAAGCACAGGCAAAATGTAACATACCTATATAATTTTCGACCTTCTTTTCCCATCTTATAAGTAATCTTCTGAAACGATTTATCCAGGAATGAGTTCTTT
>JBEHWO010000045.1:0-26030 GCA_040217695.1 Vulcanimicrobiota bacterium
AAGCTTTATCCTCTTTTGACGAAGTGTTAAGCAAAAACCCGGGTGAAGCAGGAGCATATTTCGGGAAAGCTATGGTTTATTACGACACAGGTGATTATGATAATGCAGAGATGCAATTCAAACAGGTTATATCCATAGATTTCAACAACGTAAAAGCCAATACAGCCATAGGAGGAGTATATTTAAAAAAAGAAAACTATGATAAAGTCATTGAATATTCAAGCAGAGCAATCTCCGTCGCTCCGTCTCAATCCGATGCTTATTATATAAGAGCTATAGCACTGTACCATAAGGGTAAAGAAGATGAAGCGCTTGCTGATTTCAGAAAATATCTGGATATAGATCCCTCTTCTCAGGAAGCATCAGATATAAAAAACTGGATAAAGGAAATTGAAAAAAGCAGGAAATAATATAAGGCGTGATGCGTGATGCGTGATGCGTGATGCGTGATGCGTGAAAGAACAGACACATAGAAAGGAATGTATATGGCAACATTAATTTATCTTATACTGGCTATTACAGGAATAATACTGGCGGCAGTAGCTGCATATCTCTTAATGAAAGGCTACGGAATTAAAGATTTTATAATTTATTCACTCAGCTGTATTCTTATTTACCTGGCAGGTTCCGGCATAATATGGGCCGGCTCTGTGCTGAAGCTCGGCATAATTGCTTCTATTATCTCTTTAACAGGTTATTTGATTGTCTATATCTTAACCTGTCTTATCATATTTGGTATAGCTTCTGTAATTCCCGGTATGGAATTTCACAAAAATATTAAATCTGTCAATTATTATTCACTGGCAGGCATGACTTTTATATTCATTATTATATTATGGTGTTTTGTTTCCTATGCAGGCAGCCATGAAGGCGTGAACGGCGAAATGGAAAGAGGTCTTATTAACCGCAATTTTCTGCCTGCCCCGTCAGAGGTAATCTCAGAAGGATTCGACATGCTGACAAAAAGAAATACAGAAAGACCGGAAAAGGATTTTTATATAAATCTATGGACCAGTATTGTGAGGATCATGTGGGGCTTCGGAGTTGCAGTAGCTCTGGCTGTACCGCTCGGGATATTAATGGGAAGTTTCAAACAGATAGAAGCCCTGTTCGAACCTCTGTTTGCATTTATAAGATATATGCCTCCCACTGCTTTTATCCCCCTTGCCATCATATGGGCGCCGGCAATAGAAAATGTTCCGAGTATTTTAATTTTTATAGGAGTATTCTTTTATCTCCTGGTACTTATAATGGATCATGTGGCAAATGTTCAGAAAGAGCTACTTGAAACTTCCTATACACTCGGTGCAAATAAACTTGAAGTTCTCACAATGGTTATTTACCCGGCAATTATGCCGGGCGTCCTGGACAGTGCCAAAGCCATGATAGGGGCAGCGTGGACCTATTTAATAGCTGCCGAGCTGGTAGGAGCAGGTAAAGGTATTGGCTATACCATTTCAATAGCCCAGAGATATTCTCAGACAGGAAGAGTCTTCGTAAGCATAATAATTATAGGCATTATAGGTATTATAACCAACAGTATGTTCGAACTTTTATACAGATGGCTGTTTCCATGGAAAAGAACGGAAAGATAGTGAGTCGTGAGTCGTGAAAAGTGAAAAGTGAGTAGGGGCGTTTTATTAAACGCCCCGAAGATGAATCACGCATCACGATTACCATGCATCACGATATAAAAAGGAGAAACAATGAACAATACAACTGAAAATTCACATAAAATCTGTCAGAAATGCGGTGAAAAAACCGATAAAGATCCCTGTACATTCTGCGGTCATAAAGAGAAACATATAAAATTACAGGTAAATAGCCTCTCGCAGACATTTACTACCTATTCAGGTGAAAAGGTTAAAGCAATGGAAGGCCTTGATCTGACCATGTATGACGGGGAATTTCTCACCCTGGTAGGACCTTCCGGGTGCGGGAAAAGTACCTTTTTACGTATAGTAGCAGGACTCGACATACCTGCAGCAGGTACAATAATACTGGACGGGAAACCTGTAACAGGGCCCGGCCATGACAGAGGAATGGTATTTCAGAAATACACATCTTTTCCCTGGCTTACAGTCGGAGAAAATGTGGCATTACCCCTTCATATTGCAGACAGATTAATGCCTTTTCTCATATCCAGATACAAACCGGTTTATTCATTATTTTATGCCCTGTGGCCTTCATTCAGAAAAAGAGAAAATGAAATAAAATCAAAAGTAATGGAACATCTTACAGATGTAGGGCTTGAAAAATTCATAAATGTCTTTCCCGGCTCTCTCTCCGGAGGCATGCAGCAGAGGGTTGCCATAGCAAGAACAATTGCAAGCGGCCCGAGCATACTCCTTATGGATGAACCATTCGGTGCCCTTGATGCACAGACAAGGGTTCAGATGCAGGAACTGCTCCTGGAGGTATGTCATAAAGGTAAATGTACAGTCATGTTTGTAACACATGACATAGAAGAATCCATATATCTTGCCGATAGAATCGTAGTGTTTTCTGCCAGACCGACACATGTAAAGGAAATAATAGATGTCCCCTTCGGAAAGCCAAGAACACAGGACATAAAATCAACGCCTGAATTTGAAGAGATAGAAGTACATATAATGAGATCCATAAAAGATGAATATAAAAAAATGTAAAATCGTGACGCGTAACGCGTGACGCGTGACGCGTGAATCGTATATGGCCTATAATAATAAATCTCATTTCAATAAAAAACCTTGATTTTTCTTCCCTTAACATATAAAATACGGTATAGTTAGTTTCATAACAACGGGTATGACCGGTTCGGTCACAACGAAGTACGGGAAGGTGTTCCTCCCGTCACGCGTCACGCGTCACGCGTTACGAAATAAACTATAAATACTTTTATCTGGAGGATTATTATGAATGACATAAAAGAAGTTCGTGTTCGTTTTGCTCCCAGTCCCACAGGAGAGCCACACATAGGTAATATAAGGACAGTTGTATTCAACTGGCTTTTTGCAAAAAAGCATAAGGGAAAATTCATACTCAGAATTGAAGATACTGACAGAAACCGTTATCAGCCTGAAACAGTAGATGTTATAATGAACAGTCTCAGATGGCTGAACCTTAACTGGGATGAAGGACCCGATATTGGAGGCCCTGCGGGGCCCTATACTCAATCTGAAAGACTTCATCTTTACAAAGAGGCAGCGGAAAAACTGGTAGAAACAGGCCATGCCTACAGATGTAACTGTTCCCCGGAAAGACTGGAACAGGTGAGAAAAGAAACAAACGGCTATGACAGACACTGCCGTAATCTGCCGGAAGGGGCCGTATCTAAAGAAGAACCTCATGTAATAAGACTCAAAGTTCCTCTTGAAGGACAGACTGTAGTAAAAGATCTTCTGAAAGGCGATATAGTATTTGAGAATAATAGCCAGCAGGATCTCATATTACTTAAAAGTGACGGTTATCCAACTTACCATCTGGCAGTTGTCGTAGATGATGCAGCCATGGGTATTACCCATATCATAAGAGGCGATGACTGGATTCCCACTGCTCCCATCCATGTTCTTCTATATAAATCTTTTGATTATAATATTCCTGTTTTCTGTCATGTACCTCTTGTTATAGCAGAAGACGGTAAAAAACTCAGTAAAAGACATGGCGCGACTTCAATAAGTGAATTTAAAGCAGGTGGTTATATACCTGAAGCACTGTTAAATTTCCTTGCTCTTCTCGGATGGGCTCCGAGTGAAGGAGATACACAGGAAATATTCACTGCAGAAGAACTTGTAGAGAAATTCGCTCTCGAAAGAGTAAATGTGGCACGGGCATGTTTTTCCTATACAAAACTGAACTGGATGAATGGTATTTATATAAGAGATATGGATAAGGAAAAACTTTTAAATTTACTGATACCTCTCTGGAAGGAAGCAGGATATATTACAGACGGAAATAAAGAGAGAGAAAAACTGCTGAAACTTACGGAACTACTTCAGCCGCGACTGAAGATTCTTACAGAAGCAGTTCCTATGGCTAAATTTGCTTTCACAGATGTCGAAATATCAGATAAAAACAAACTCACAGGAAAACAGATGACAGTTGAAGAAAGTATTAAAGCTTTCCGGAAGGTCTGTGAGACTTTTTCATCTATGGATAATTTCAACGAACATACCATTAAAGAAAAACTGGAGTCTTTACTTGCCGAATTATCACTGGTGCCCAAACAGCTCTATAATATGTTAAGATGGGCATTGACAGGAGAAAAGAATTCTCCTCCTCTCTTCGGCACAATTGAAGTTACAGGTAAAGAGAAGAGTATCGTGAGAATTAATAAAGCCATAGAGGTTTTACAAAATCAATAAAAATGCGTAACGCGTGACGCGTTAAAGGTTTTTCCCGCATTCGGTACAGTATTTCAGATTGGCTTCACATATGGTACCACAGGCAGGACATTTAATTACCGGCGCTGATACAGTAACAGGTTCTATATACACCGTTTGTCTCATATCTCTCAGAGGTTTTTCACATGAAGGGCAGTATGACAGAGAGTCATTGCATAGAGCACCGCATCCGTCACATATCACCCGATCTGTATCAGGAGGAACTGCCGTATTAAAAGGTTCATTCAGCAGTGAATTACAATGAGGACAGACGGTGTAATTCCCGTGGCATATACTGTTACATGAAGGGCATGTTTTTTCGGGAACCATATCTTCCCTGAGGCTGATAGTATCTTTTAATTTCTTCAATATGCCCTCACAGTTAACGCAGAAGGTCAGGTGAGACGGGCATATTGTTCCGCATCGTGGGCAGGTTTTTCCGCCGGTGGTGCTGCCGATTTTAGCATTATAAAAGCGTTCGGGATCTTTTCTGAATTCAATAAATATTTTAACTTCATCCCAGTTATAGGCATTCAGAAATCCAATGGCTTCATCTCTATTACAGCCTGTAGTATCCATGGTTATCTGTATTTTATGTTTTTTTTCAAGTCCTTCAGCAAGCTGCCTGTCTTCTTCAATGAAGTTTAAAAAACTGCCTTTTCCCTCTTTCCATGCTCCGAAAAGAAAACTGACAGCCATAACCATTAATACTCCGGGAACCGGAGCAGGTATAGCGGAAGAGCAGGCGGTCATAACAGTAAGAACCATACAGATAAGGCCGATTATAAGGTATATTTTATAACGTTCCAAGAGAATCAACTCCTGGTATTTTATGGGTAAGTGATGAGCAGTGTTCCTGCTCATCACTTACCATTCACTTAATCATTCTTTCGAATCATAATAATCATAGTAATCAAGACCCATATGTGTAATGGGGTCTTCGCCGCCGAGAAAACGGAGTGTATTTTTTAATTTAAGCAATTGAATAAATACATCATGTTCAGGGTATAAGGAAGGTAAATGCATGGGACTCTTAAAATAAAAAGACAGCCATTCCTGAATACCGTAAAATCCGACTCTCTGGGCAAGGTCCATGAATATAGCAAGATCAAGAACAATGGGGGCGGCAAGTATGGAGTCCCTGCATAAAAAGTTTATCTTTATCTGCATGGGATAGCCGAGCCATCCGAAAATATCAATATTGTCCCATCCTTCTTTATTATCTCCTCTGGGCGGATAATAATTGATCTTTACTATATGACAGAGATCTTTATATAATTCAGGATAAAGGTCAGGTTGAAGTATATAATCAAGAACTCCGAGTTTACTTACTTCTTTTGTCTTAAAAGACTCTGCATCATCAAGAACTTCTCCGTCTCTGTTACCGAGTATATTGGTAGAATACCATCCTTTAACACCGAGCATTCTGGATTTGAGCCCCGGAGCCAGAATAGTTTTCATAAGGGTCTGACCTGTTTTAAAATCTTTACCCATAATAGGCAGTTTTTTCTCTCTCGCAAGTTCCCACATGGCAGGTATATCTACCGTAAGGTTAGGAGCACCGTTGGCAAAAGGCACTCCCTCCTGAAGGCATGCATAGGCATAAATCATACTGGGAGCTATGGAAGGATGGTTCTTTTTCAGTCCCTCTTCAAAGGCTTCAAGACTCTTATGAACATCATCTTCTTCAAGGTAAATTTCGGTGCTTCCACACCATACGGCAACCATTCTGTCAAGCCTGTTTTCTTCTTTAAATTTCTTTATGTCTTCTCTTAAAAGCTGTGCATAATCCCATTTTGTAGAAGCAGATTTTATATAAGTACCATTTAATCTTTTTACATAATCAGGAGAAAAAACTCCTTTCCATGGCTTTATAGCACTCAATTCATCTTTAACCTGATCAAGTAACGACTTTTCAAGGACTGCTGCCTTGAGGGCTGTTTCATAGGCATTATCGGGGAATATATCCCATCCTCCGAAAACGATCTGCTTCGGATCTGCAAGAGGTATAAAATCTTTTATAAGAGGTGCTTTTTTATCCGTCCTTTTACCGAGTCTTATAGTTCCCATCTGTGTCAGAGAACCAAACGGTTTTCCTATATTCTTATTAATAGCTATAACACCTGCAACAAAGGTAGTAGCTACTGCACCCATGCCGGGAAGCAATACTCCGAGTCTTCCCTCTTTAGATTTAATTTCTTTACTCATGTAAAACGCTCCTTATTTTAAACCGTGACGCGTGACGCGTGACGCGTAACGCGAGGCAATGTGAACAGTCTGAACAGTCATATGTCTCACGATTTATCATTTATCATGTTCACGATTTTCTTTAAACTTTATTTTGAAAATTCGACATATAGATAGTTAAACCTTCTACAAATAATATTTCAAAATTTTTCAAATTATAGTATAATGGGAACCGTGAATAGAAAATCAATTTGCCCATTCATTTTTCCTTTTTCCCGGCACAACTATTCTCGCGTCACGCGTAACGAATCAAAGGAGTTCTTTGTGAAAAAAGAAAAAGCAGAAAACAACACAGTGGATTTCGAAAAAATCATACTTAATATAACCCTTTTAATACCGGCTATATTCATTGTTATATTACTTCTCTCCATTACAACCATGACCTGTATAGGGGCAGGTGACACATGGTGGTATCTCGCATGCGGGAGATATATAGTGGAAAACAGGACTGTACCACAGACAGACGTGTTCTCTCATACATTTTACGGTAAAGAATGGATTAATTCCGAATGGCTCACAAACGTAGTATTTTACCTTATATTTTCCGCATTCGGAAGAGAAGGGCTTGCAGTATATAAAATAATCATGGTCATCATAATATTTTCTCTTATACTCTTCAGGGTCTATCGTAAAACCTCTGATTACCGGTATGTATTAATATGTTTATTTATTTTATCCTTCGTAGGAAGAATTTTTCTGGATATAAGAGCACAGCTTTCCACATTTATATTCATAAATATTTGCATATTATTATTTGACCTGTACAGAGAAGGTAAAAGATGGGTAATATACATAATCCCTGTAATGATGATACCATGGGTCAATCTTCACGGAGGATATATTTATATCTTTTTTATCCTTGGCTGTTATTTTCTCGGTGAAACAGTCGACAGATTTATGGAAAAATATAATAAAGAAGATAAAAAGCAAAAAGATGAGAAAAGAGTGAATTCCATTATGATATGGCCTCTGTTAATGGCCATATGTTTTTTCATCTGCCTTATAAATCCTTACAATATAAGGGTTTATGAATTTCCATTTAAAATCCTTCATCAGCCGAGTTTTAAGGATACACTGGAATGGCTTCCTCCTTTAACATGGAAATATCCTTTTTACAGCGACATAATGGCCTTTACATGTCCTTCCATTTACATTCCTTATGCCATAGTATTTGTAATATTTTCCGTACTTTCCTGGAGAAGATTATATATGGGAGAATTTTTCATAAGCTATCTTACCCTTTTTATGTCAATCAGTTCCAGAAGATTTATACCCCTTTTTATCTTTGTTTCCGCTCCTTTATTATGTCAGGCTTTCAGTATTACCGCCGGCAATATAATCCGGCAAATAGAAAATAATAATACAGTCATGTTCTTTAAAAAAAATAACAGAATTATATCCCTCTCAGTCATGATGATTGCAGTGCTTTATCTATATGGATATATATTCTATATGAAGATAATTCCAGGTGTAATAGCTTCCGGAAGTTTATTTAATTATATGACAGTAGACTATTCATTTCCCGCATCATCCTGTGAATTTCTCAGGGCTAACAAAATAAAAGGCAAACTCCTGAATTATTATAACTGGGGAGGATATATTTACTGGCATCTCTTCCCTGACACTCCCGGTTTTATTGACGGAAGGGCTCATGGAGTCTATGATGAAAAACTTTATGACGAATATAAGTTACTGGGAAGCAAAGACGGATGGCTGGAATTCGATGACGGAGGAATGAATGTTTTAGAAAAAGGTCTTACCAAAAATAAATTTACTCTGATCAAAAGTATGAAAGACAGAGTATTTACTCCTGAAAGTATTACAGCTAAATTAAGAGCACTGAATTTTCAGGAAGACGAAATTGAATTTGTAAAAAAGCTGATGATAAGGGTTAACTGGGAAAAAATAGCAGATCACTATAATATAGACATAATTTTTATAAATAAGTATGTGAACAATGATCTCGCCCAGCTTGTTATTCAGAGAGGAGATAAATGGTATTTCGTTTATCAGGACAATAATGCCCTCATATTTTTACGTAAAAATGAAGCCAATAGAATGATAGTAGAGAAACTCATAAAAGGTGAACTCTTCATCCCGGAAGAAGCAAAGAACTATTACAAGCAGGAAGGTAAATGAGGAACCTATTGACTTTCTCCTTTATTTTTTGTAATATATTTTTTTGAAAAACAGGTCGTGAGTAGTGAGTCGTGAGTCGTGAAAGGTGAGTCGTGAAAGGTGAGTCGTGAGTCGTGAAAAGTGAGTAGGTGCGAACCACTGTGTTCACCCGGTACCCGGTGAAAATACGCATTACGCATCACGCATTACGCATCACGCATCACGCATCACGCATTACGCATCACGCATTACGCATCACGCGTCACGATAAAAAAAAACAGAGGTGATATTATGGAAAAAATGGAATTTAAAACAGAGGTTAAACAGTTATTAGATTTAATGATTCATTCACTTTATACAAATAAAGAAATTTTCCTCAGAGAGCTTCTATCCAATGCATCAGATGCCATAGACAAGGCCAGATATGAGTCTCTTACAAACAGCGATATTTTAGAGGGACAGGAAGAATGGAAAATTAAAATCATCACTGATAAAGAAGCAAAAACCATTACAATAAGAGATAACGGCATTGGCATGACAAAGGAAGACATAATCAGGGAACTGGGAACTATTGCCCATTCCGGCACCAAAGAATTCTTAAAAGCTCTGAAAGAAAAAGAGGTAAGAGATAATCCGGAATTAATAGGACAGTTCGGCGTCGGGTTCTATTCTTCCTTTATGGTAGCAGACAAGGTTACGGTTATATCAAGAACAGGAGGAACAAAAGGCGGTACGAAATGGGAATCCGGTGCAGATGAAACATTTACGGTAGAAGAAGTAGAAAAAGAACACAGAGGAACAGATGTTATAGTACATTTAAAAGAAGATGAAACAAAATATCTGGAAAGCTGGGAAATAAGGAACATAATAAGAAAATACTCTGATTATATAGAACATCCCATAGTTATGGATGTGGAAAAAACAGGTGAAAACGATACAAAGACGATAGAAGAAGAAACACTGAATTCGCAGAAAGCCATATGGCTTAAATCTAAATCAGACATAACAGACAGTGAATACAATGAGTTCTACAAACATCTTTCCAGGGATATATCCGACCCTGCAAAGGTAATTCACTATAAAGCAGAAGGAACTTCTGAATTTACCGCTTTGCTCTATATACCGGGTAAAAAACCTTTCGATATATTCTACAGAGATTTTAAATACGGCCCCACGCTTTACGTAAAAAGAGTTCAAATAATGTCTAACTGCGAAGAATTACTTCCTGTTTATCTCAGATTTGTAAAAGGAGTTGTAGATTCGTCGGATCTGCCGTTGAATATCTCAAGAGAAATACTTCAGAATAACCGTCAGGTAGAGATTATAAAAAATAATCTTACCAAAAAAGTAATTGATACCCTCTCTGAAATGAAAAAGGATGAATATGAGAAATATCTTGAATTTTATAAAGAATTCGGTAAAATCTTAAAAGAAGGCATACATTATGATTTCTCCAAAAGAGAAGTTCTGGCAGATCTCCTGCTTTTACAATCTACAAAAACAGATGGTTCTTCTTTCACAACCTTCGAAAAATATGTTCAGAACATGAAAGAAGGCCAGGAAGAAATCTATTATATCACCGGCATGAGCCGTGAAGAAGTCATAAATTCTCCATACCTGGAAGCCTTTAAAGAAAAAGACTATGAAGTCCTTATAATGTTAGAAGAAGTAGACGATATTATAATGAGCAGTCTTTATGATTATAAAGGCAAAAAAGTCAAATCGGTAATCAAAGGTGATATAAAACTCGATAAGACTGAAGAAACTCAGAAAGAAACAGAAAAGAAAAAGTATGAAAAGCTTATTGATTTTATCAAAGAAGAGCTTAAAAATGACGTAAAGGATGTCCGCCTCTCGGGAAGGCTTAAAGATTCTTTATGCTGTCTTGTAGCAGATGAAGGGGATATGGACCCTCAGATGGAAAAGATATTGCAGGCTATGGGTCAATCTGTGCCGGGAGCCAGAAGAATACTTGAAATCAATCCTGTTCACAGAGTAGTAGAGTCTATGAATAAAATATTCGAGAAAGACAGTAGCAGTGCTGTGCTGAAAGAATATACACTGCTGCTTTACGATCAGGCACTTTTACTGGAAGGCTCAAGGCCCAAGGATCCGGTTTTATTTACCAAGGCCGTTACGAAACTTATGGCTGAAAATGTAAAATAAGAATAAGGGGGCTATGGCCCCCTTATTTTTATTTTGTTGCCAGTTCCACTACAGCTTTCACGAGACCGTCTATACCTTCTGCTATATCTTTAATGCCGGCGCCCAGCATATAGGCAGGTGTGGATACTATTCTGTATTTTTCATCCACTACAAAATCATGTACAGCACATTCTATATGTTCTGCACCCATTTTATTTAATTTTTCACATGTAGCTTTATCTGTTCCTATGGTTACTCTGATTTTTTCATCTTTCCCGAGTATCTTTGCCACAAGTGCCGGTGCTATACAGATTGCCCCGATAGGTTTTCTCTTATTATGAACCTTTATAATAAAATCTTCTATAACAGGATCGACAGTGCAGTTTTCTCCTTTTACGGCAAAATCGCAGAGGTTTTTTGCGGCACCGAAACCGCCCGGTATGATAAGGCCGTCTATGTCATCGACACTGACAGATTTAATATTTTTCACATTACCTCTGGCAATCCTTGCAGATTCTTCCAGAACATTCCTTATGCCGGAAGGCTGTCCCGTAATGTGATTGATGGCATGCATCTGATCTTTATCAGGTGCAATACAGACAGCTTCTGCGCCTGCTCTGTCAAGAGACAGAAGTGTAAGAACAGCTTCATGGATTTCTGTACCGTCAAAGACACCGCAGCCATGTAATAAGACTCCTATTTTCATTGAAATAACCTCCTCTTATAGATCGTGACGCGTAACGCGTGACGCGTGACGGGTGGGCTCGTAATGCGTTATGCGTGATACGTGACGCGTAAGTATCGCTTTCACTTTTCACTGCTCACTTTTCACTACTCACTACTCACTACTCACCACTCACTAAAATTTAATTATACAATAAGTTTTTTATTTTTTAAAGGATTTTTTTTACCAGATGAAGAATTAATAAATAAGGTTGTCAGGGGCTAAAAAAATATAATTTATTACATTTTTCAATAAGGCAGGTGTTGAAAATAATGACACTATTGAAACATCAGGAAGACTTTAACTTCAGACTTTATTTTAAAACATCGGAAGGAACAGAGTTTCTGAATATCTTTAAAAATTACAGAAAACTGGAAAACCTCTCAAAAGCACAGGTTATGCTCAACACATTGAAAGACTTTCAGAACAAATACCCCAATAAAGATACGGTAAATAAAATGTTAGCGGTAATACCCGGGAAACAGCTATTAAGCTAAAACCTCACATTGTTAAAATATTTATTAAGGAGTGTTTAATTACATGAATTTAAAATTCTATGATCTTACCCAGCCTTTAAGTGTTCTCACGCCGGCATGGCCGACGTACGAGCCGTTACAGGTGAAATTCTTCAAGCGCCTTGCACCTAACGGGGCAAACGGTCAGCTTATAACAACGAGTAACCATGTGGGAACACATTTAGACGGGTCTCTTCACTTCTGCACCCATGGAAGAGACATAGCAAGCATACCACTTGAAGAACTTACAGGTCCGGCAGCAGTGGTAGATCTGAGTGATTGCACCGAAGATTACGATATTTACACATCGGAACAGATTGAAAAACGTGTGGAAGTAAAAGAAAATGACATACTTTTAATACATACGGGCTATATGAAATATGCCTGGGATCAGCCGGAAGCAGATGAAGTACGTTATATGGTAAAACATCCGGGACCGACGAAAGAATTCTCTGCCTGGTGCATGAAGAAAAAAATAAAATGGATAGGCGTGGACTGCGGTTCTGCAGATCATCCCATGAATACGAAAATAAGAGAATGGTGCCCGACACAGGCAAAAGAAGCAGAAAAATTCCTGAAAAAGAAATATAATAAAGGCCTTGATGATTTCTTCCCCACAGAAGATTATCAGCTCATGCATATAGATCTCTTCCCGAAAGACATTATACATGCAGAAAATCTTGGAGGAGAATTAAAGAGATTTCTCAATAAAAGAACCTATGTGGGATGCTTCCCCTGGAGATTTGTAGGCGGAGAGTCCAGTATATGCCGTATAGTTGCCATTGAACAGGCATAACCAGGTGGTTGTAAAAATATATCGTGACGCGTGACGCGTAAAGCGTGACGCGAGGACAAGAACCATAATTTGTCAGAGTTATTTTCTTACAGTCCCTGGAAAAACCGGTTGAAGAGTTTCTTCAACCGGTTTAATATTTTCACGGCAGTTTATTCATTATTTCTCTCAGAAGTTCAAAAGTCTGTTCAAATTTCCGATCTATATCATGCTTAAACCTATCCATAGTGCCTTCAAGCTTATCCATTCTGCCTTCCAGTTTATCCATTCTGCCTTCAAGCTTATCCAGACGCTCTTCCACAGAATTAAATCTTATCTTCATTTCTGCATTCATATTCAGAATTGTTTCGGACATAGCTTCCAATTTCATTTTTACCTTCATATCTTCTATTCTGGCAGAAAGGTTCTGATCTATTGTATCCATATAATTCATCTCCTTATTTATTTCTTCGCATGTAACGAGAGAAATATCAATATAGTATATTTCATAACCTATTAGAATTTAAGTCTTCGTAACGCGTAACAAGTAACGCGTGACGGGTTTAATCCCCGGGCATTACGCTTTACGAAATAATTATTTATGGATAGTTATGAAACTAACAATGAAAATTAAATAAATGTCTCAAATATATTAAATCGTGACGCGTAACGCGTTACGCGTTACGCGAGGAAAGAGACTATTAATAAATTTCCATTCCTAACTATAATCACATAAAAATATTATAACACAGAAATTAATAGAAAAAAAGTAACTTCTTCAATATCTGTTTCTGTAATACTTAATCCAGTTCCCTGCCTTCATATAAAGAGCTCTGTCATCAGGTTTTATCTGTTCAAGCGTAATTATTGCTTCTTCATATTTACCCATTTCTCCAAGGTTCCTTCCTGTCTGGTATAAAGCAATATTCCTTAAAGACGGAATGGCTGAAAGTCTTTTATAGATTTCTATAGCTTTCGGGAAATCTTTTTTTGCATCGTAAAGCATTGCAAGAAGGTGTAAAACTTCAATATTATCAGGCTCAACAGAGAGAGCAGATTGACAGCACTCTATTGCCTTATCCCAGTCAAATTCTATATAATTACTGGCAGAAGCCATATAATTCTTCACAGTTTTTTCATTATCCAGTCCTTCTTTAACAATAAATTTCCCTTCTCTCCCCTCCCAGTCAAGGGTATAAACCTTCCTGTCAGGAAATGATTTTATAAGGTTTTCATTCTGAACCGGGTCAAGATAGAGGACTGTAATAATCTTTTGAGACTTATAATCAGGGAAATTCCTTATAAAAAACATATTCCCGAAATAGCCATGACCTCTCAGAAAAATAAGAGAAGGCTCTTTAATATTCAATTTATCTGACATAAATGCAGCAGGTTCACACCGGAATCGATACTGCTCTTTAACAGAAGGAAAGAGATTTATAAATATTCCGAGCATCATAAATACTATGACAGAACATATCAATGCAGGAGCAAACATATGAGAACCTTTAAAATTCTTTTTTTTGAGCCATTTTTTCACATAAAGAAATCCTGCCGACGCAGGGATTAAAGACAGCATAAATGACGGAAGATAGTACCGTGAACCAATCTCAAAGGCACCGTTATAATAAAATCCTCCGTAAGAAATTCCCAGAAAGAGGACAGGCACAAGTAATAAAATAATGTTTAATTCTTTTCCGAAGAAAGAAAAGAATGTAAAAAAAGCAACCAGAGGAACTGTCCAGAAGGAATTTCTCATGAAAGAAAAAGCACTGTTAAATAATCCGTGAAGAGGCGTATGAGAAGTGGTAACCCCCCACCTATCATCGGAATCATATTTTTCGTAGCCGAACAGGAAGGGATCTCCGTTCTGTATATTATTAACCGTTAACAGAAGACCTGCACCGACGAAAAAGAGGAATACTATAAATGATATTTTCAATAAAAAGATTTTTTTCATATCTGATTTCATAAAAAGATATATCATAAGAGGAAGAGTGCCGGCACATACTGACAGGCCGTCGCCGGGACGTATAATAACAAGAAGTAAAGCAGACAGAGCTGACATAAGAGGATAAGCAAAATGTTTATCATTAAAACTTTTAAATATGCCGTATATAAATAAAAGGGCAAGGCATGACGCTGTGTTGTGAGGGAAATAAGTGCCGCCGAGTAAAAAAAACAGAGGTGACAGAATGGCAAAACTTACGGACATAAAAGCCCCTTCGGTGCCGAGTAATAATTTACCGGTAAGATAAAGTATGATAATAGATAAAGCACTCAGCAGGGGATTTATGATAAATTCTATATGAAAAAATCTGCCGAAAGAAAGTAAAAGAGGCCACCCTGCAGTAACCTTGCTGTACCATTTTCCGTCATTGATAATACTCCAGCTATGCAATGAAGCGGAAGAGGGAGGAGATGTTTCATAAAGTTTTCCCCTGGCCATAATATCTGATTGAAAGATATAACAGAACTCGTCTCCTACTGGAGGAAGATGACCTGTTATGAAAAAATGTGATGCCAGTGTAATGGAGAATGAAACAATGAATAAAATAATGAGGAATTTTCTTTCGCTTTTAACAGACGGGAAAGGAAATTTCACGGAAGACAGATAGAGGGAGAGTAAAACTATTGAAGGCAGAAGAAACATATAAACGGGGATTATATGGTATATAAAGAAGATTTTAAAAAAATGCTTAAAATAATAAGATAAAACAACAGATGTAAAGGGGTTGTCTTCTGTAAGGTTTTTAGCCGCGAATTGTGCTGTTTCAAGGTTATAGAAAGCTCTGTCACAGGAAAGCCGCAGTATAATGGCCAGTAATAAAAGAATCACAGAAGGTATTATAAGTAAAATATAAGGTGTATCTTTTTTTTTCTTCATAATTATACTAAAGGCGACTAATACGAACATTTTTTTCTGTAACAACTACAAAATTATCTGGCAGTTGCTCAGAAAATTTATTTAATAATAAACTCAGGAATTTAATCTTATTTACAGTACGCTCATCTTCAAGTCTCAAAAAAACAATACCCTTATGAGGTTTCTTTTCACGGAAAACCATTTCTCCAAAATCTCTATCATTTGTAATTAATATACGATTTTCAATTACAGCTTTTTTCAAAATATATTCATCACCCATACCTCTGGCCTGTTCATATACAGAAAATACATCATAATTTTTATTATACAGCCATCTTGCAACACCAGGGCCGGTACATCCATCAACAATAAATTTCATTATGCTGCCTCAAGAGGACTGAATGTTGTATTTTCGAGAATTTCCGAAGCAAATAACAAACAGGCCATTATATCTTCGCAGGTCAGTCCCTCATATTCTTCCATTATCTCCTCTATTGTTGCACCATTTGCAAGTAATTTTAAAATGTACTGAACTGTTAATCTTGTGCCCTTAACAACAGGTTTCCCTACCATTATTTCAGGGTCAGAGACAATTCGTTCCAGCAATTTCATTTTATTCATTTTAATCACCTTTTACTGTAAAAAATTATAGAATGAATTATAAAGCCCATGCATGATATATATCATTTTGTTTCTTCACATATATTATTTATTTTCCAGTTTATTAATTCTGCCTTCATGGCCTTTAAACTTGTAGCCAACGGCATCCATAAAGTTACTGACAATATTAACAAGTCGTGAAACTTCAACTTTTATACTTCTCACTTCTTCATGTATGCCTTCCATAGCTTTACCTATAACAATCTGATTGGCTTCCAGATTGGCGAGAATTTTGTCATTCTATAGATTTATCAAGTCTTTCAATTATAGCTCTATCATTTTTACGGGCTTCCACCATTTCTTCAATTGCCTTTTCAATTCTATCTATACGTTGTTCCATATAATCACCTTCTTTATTTTTAACTTATAATCGGTTGTTGGGTTTTCTTAACGCGGCACCCTTCACCTTATTTTATTATACCATATCCACATAAAATATCATTAACCGAAAACCAGATTTAAATCAATCTCCAGTCCTTCAAATCCTTCTACCTTTATTCTATCGTCTTTTTTATATTTTTCAGGATTTCTGTATATAAAATCTTTTGTTAATTTAAAAATAAAAACTTCTTTTTCTTCCGGTTCAATAATCCAGTATTGCTTTACTTTATGCTTCTCATAAAGCTCTCTCTTCCTTATACAATCTTTTGAAGCAGTGGAAGGGGAAAGAATTTCAATGACTATATCAGGAGCGCCTTTACATCCTTTACGGCTGATCTTATTGTTATCACAGATTACTACCAGATCAGGTTGAACTACAGTATAAATATTATCATCTTCATCAGATTGCGCCTGTGGTAAAGAAATATCAAAAGGAGAACTGAATATCTGACAGGTCTTACCTCTGAGATAGACTCCAAATTCAATCAATAATTCTCTCAGAACCTTCTGATGAATATCGGAAGGAGCCGACATGCTGAAAGGAATTCCTTCTATTATTTCCCACCTTTCCTCATCGGGCCAGGTCAGATAGTCGGCATAAGTAAAATATTTATCTGTTTTTTTTGCAACACCTTCCATAATATCATCCCTTTCTGCATTGATTTTGATTGTATTATTGACCCGAGTATAGGCATGTCACATCACGCGTCACTCGAGCAAATATGTATTATTTATACTCACCACAGTAACTATTCCGTAAGTTTTTATAGAGACTCCTTCATATGTAACAATTTGATTGTCTGTGAGAGTCTGCAGAGATTTTTAAAGTCTTATCTTTCAGCATAATTCCTCACTACTTCTTTTTTATTATATTCTTTTTATAAAAAGTGGTAAAGTAGAAACATTATAATAATATAAAAAATAGATTGCGTTTTTTTGTGACAGATAATAAAGGCGGAGCATTTTAAAGATCTGGAGGATAGGACTAATTATTGAACTATCGTCTATATATATGCCATTAAAACGTTCAAAAATTGTTATCGCTACAGGAGATGATTTCAATACCATATTTTTCACAGGTTCTGATAGTAATTCTTGACGTTACAATAATTCTTCAAATAGTTCACATGCTTCAGGATTAAATCGTTTTTCCAATCCCTGAGAGCTAATTTTTATTCCAAGACTCGATGTCACCTGAGTTAACTATCCTAAACTTGTATTCGGGTTTGCCATCCATCCAAATACAAGAGTTTGAACAAAGGCAGAACCATTTAATTTAGAAGTCCTTTTTACACACTTTATTTTTATTGCAAGAGCTTTTGCTCTATTTGTCAGTAAACTATTCATTCATATTGCAACCTGTGATATAATATTCATTATTATCCCTCCTAGTGCACCGTCAATAAAGGCTTGATGGGAATTGAAAAATAAATTATATTATAGGGTAACAATATATAAAATAGGAGTAGAGATATGGCGAAGAAAAAATATATAGTTACCCTGACAGAAGACGAACGAAAGATGTTATTAAACGTAATATCAACAGGAAAAAGAAAGGCAAAAACAATTACTCACGCTCAAATTTTATTAAGAGCAGATATAAACAACGGAAAACCGAAGTTATCCGACAAAGCCATAGCGGAAATGTTCCATGTAGGAACTGCGACAATAGAAAGAATACGTAGGACTTTTGTAGAGGAAGGTTTTGAAATAGCTCTAAATGGACGTCACGGAGAATATGTAAGAATCCCGAAAATAGATGGAGAAAAAGAAGCAAAATTAATAGCTCTAACGTGTTCAGAAGCTCCTGAAGGTTATGAAAGTTGGACATTAAGATTGTTAGCAGATAAACTGGTGGAGTTAGAGATAGTAGATAGTATAAGCCATGAAACGGTTCGTAAGGTATTAAAAAAAATGAACTCAAGCCGTGGAAAAAAAAGATGTGGTGTATCCCGCCAAAAGAAGATGCAGAATTTGTCTGCCATATGGAAGACGTCTTAGAAGTTTACAAACGTGCATTTAACCCACAAAATCCTGTGGTATGTATAGATGAAACCAGCAGGCAGTTGATAGGAGAAAAAAGGATGCCCATGCCAGTAGAACCAGGAAAAATTGAAAGATACGATTATGAATACAAACGAAATGGAGTATGTAATTTGTTCATAGCTTTTGAACCTCTGACAGGGAAAAGATATCTTCAGGTTACAGACCAGCGTACCTGTATAGATTGGGCAAATTTTATGAAATATTTAGTAGATGTTCTTTATCCTGATAAAGACAAAATTACTATAATCATGGATAATCTAAATATTCATAAGCCTTCATCTTTATATAAAGCTTTTAAACCGGAAGAAGCCAGGCGTATATCGGAAAAAATTGAAATTCATCATACTCCAAAACATGGAAGCTGGCTGAATATGGCGGAGATAGAATTCAGTGTTTTAACAAGACATCTTGGAAGACGTATTCCAGAAAAGCAATTATTACAACAGAAGATTGCTTTCTGGCAAGAGTTACGTAACAATAAAACTGTTAAGGCTAAATGGCAGTTTACTACAAATGACGCGAGGATAAAACTCAGAAAACTTTATCCATCAATTATTAATTGACGGTGCACTAGTGGTGTGTTTTGATTTCTTAATTTTATACCAGAAGAGGTTATTTATAAAACGCACTTCCTGAATTTTAGATTTATTTTCTATCAGGTTGATACACATAGGCGGTTCGCACCGCCCCTACAGGGGGAAGGTAATATTTTTATAAAACCTGTATAAAACAAATTTTATTTTACACAGCCTATAAATTGAAATTTATTGAAAATAAGTGATTATTATGATAGAATAAATATTTGAGTAGTAATTTGAATTTTATACTTTATTGCAGAAATAACTACATGAAAATATTAACAATGTAAAAGCAGATAAATATAAAAGTAATTCCCAAATCTTCATTAAAAGAAAGGGGGGATGGTTATATTCATTTCCTTGATTACATCATATCGGCAATCTAATAAAGTTTATTTAATGAATTTGATTCAAGTCAGTAATAATTTGTAATATTTTTGATTATATAACCTAATAATTATAAAGGTTAATTTATATTAAATTATTATGGGAAGAGCATTTTGGTTTTTATAGAAAGAGAAAAGGAGGGATGTATATATAAATTCACGTTTATGTCCCAATCACTGTTTTCATAGCCTGGATTTAAATGCGAAAAAATTTAAAATTATCTTTCAAGGAGGTATAGTATAATGAGAAAAAACAACTACGCTATAGCATTTATAATTATATCCATATTAACAACAATCATTGTAATGAACGGATGCGGTGATGATGCAACAGTCACACCTGTAAGTACAGCTACTCCGACTAAATCGGCAACTGCAACATTCACACCGATTTCTCCAACACCTACATTTACTCCAACACCCGTACCTACCAGAGTTGATATCTCATCTCAATTCAATTTAAGCGCTGAGTATGTTATATCCCCCGGACAAAAGACAGGTGTAATGGTTGGAACACTTACTGTTCACGTATATCAGAAAACCACTTCCACCATTAATATTCAGGGTTTTGAAATACTGGCTTCAGATAATAATTCAACCAATCCGAACTTTCCATTTGCCGGAGCAACACTGGTAAGTGGTGTATTAAATCCACCTGAAGATTGGTCTACAAAAGCAGATCTTACCATGTTTCAATGGCAGGGAACTACTCCTTTAACTAAAGGCAGTATTTATAACTTCAATATATCATACTCTACTGCACCTCCTATGCCAACAAGCATAAAAGTTGTTTTTACAGGAGGGACTGCACAGGTAAATACAAAAACCGGTGTAGGAGCAGAAATGCAGCAATATGAAGTTGGAAATGCAGTGATTAATATTGAACAGAAAATAGAGGTTCCAACACCTGTACCAACGTTTAGTAAAGGTTAAAGATAAAGATTACATTATCAAATTATCCAATGTGATATAATCTTTATTAAAGATACAGAGTCTATTCACGTTCAGTATAACGTTTTATGAAAATCTTTATATATAATATGCTTATAATACAAACAAATTAATAATTTTCATATTATATTAAGATAAATGTTTTATTGAAACGTTATACTGAATGAATAGACTTTAATTTTTTATGAAGGCATTTATATCTTCTATCTTCGTGAATAAAACATAGAAAGGCAGATAACAGGTAGTTATAAAAAATCCCCCCGGAAATTAAAAAACTTTAATCATATTTACCTTTACACATAAAGGATTGTTTTGATATAATCATTACCATTAAAAGATTCTCTATTTAAGAAAGGTTGATTTTATGATAAAAAAATTTTTTCTCTTAATTATGATGTTGTTTATATGCTTGTCTCTTACATCCTGTAATGATGCAAAGAAAAAAGCAGAGGCAGAGGCCCCATATAATCTCGGTGATATTAAAACTATGCAAAAAAAATATGAAGAAGCTATAGTAGAATATGATAAAGCTTTGAAGATTTATCCGGAATATAAGGAAGCATGGAACGGGAAAGGGGCAGCACTGTCAAAACTTTCAAAATATGATGAGGCAATTAAATGTTATGATAAAGCAATAAAGCTCGACAATACCTATACAAAAGCCATGTATAACAAAGGATATGCCCAGAAAAACTTGGGAAGATATGATGAAGCAGTAAAGACATTTGACGAAGCTCTAAAAATTAATCCCAACCTTTATCCTGCTCTGGCAAATAAAGGAGCGATATTGAAAGAGCTCGGTAAAAGTAAAGAAGCAATGGAATGTTTTAATAAAGCACTTGAGATTGCAAAAGATGACTGGTTTTCATGGTTCAACAAAGGAACCCTTCTCTATAACACAGGGAAATATAATGAAGCTCTTGACTGTTATGATAAGGTTGTAAAACTCAATCCCCAGAGCGTTGAAGGACTGAATGCAAAAGGTTGGACCCTGTATATGCTTGGTAAATACAAAGAAGCCAAGGAATGTTATGACAAAGCTCTTTATATAGATTCGAAATTCATACTTGCTCTTAAAAATAAAGGGATTTTACTGTATAAAGAAGGAAAATACGATGAAGCAATAGAATACTATGACAAAGTATTGAAGATAGAACCTGATAATATGTCTGTAAAAGATGAAAAAGCTATTGTCATCAAAGCACGGAATGAAAAAAAGACAGGTAATAAAGGAAAATAATTCTCTGTATCAGGAATAGATATAACATAAAAAACAGAAGGATATAGCCTTCTGTTTTTTCATTCCTATAGGTATATTAACGTAATGTTAGAACGTTTTGATCCAATACCATTTCGCCATCAATTTTAGTATTGTAATCTTCTGGATTTGCCTGCCCCGGCACTCCTTCCGAACAAAATCTAATCTGGAACAGGCATATTTATTAGAGCTTATATCATTGCTACTTCACATTATATTCTATTCAAATAGAAGAATGTGTTTTGCTGTCGTGATATTTTTTTCTACGAAGTTCCAGACAGCAGAACAATATATTGATAGCCATGATGTATTACCTGTTCCTTACTGCTCTAAACGGCGTTACACATCCTGTCATTGAGAGGAGCAGAGCAATAACACCCCCCCGCAGTTTCTGTAGTAATAATGGAATTGCTTTGTTTCGCTCACAATAACTGATTTTTCACTATTTTCTGCGTAAGCCCTGAGCTAAATATACGGTTTGTCCAGATTGCCAGAAAAAAAAGGCGCTCAAATGAGCGCCCCTTTTTTCATCTGTTAATCAGACGACTACATAAAGAACTATTTTACAGCCTGGAATACCAGTTCTCTGTGAATAATTCTCTCTGTAATATAAACATATCCGCTTCTTTCACCTGCAGATGGAACTATGACTGCCCATGGGAACTGTAAGGACTGGCCTTTGTTGTTCCATGTTGCAACCCAACCATTGCTGGAAGAGAAGTCTGTTGCATCGTAAGGAGTGAATTTCTGCATACGGGCATTACCGGTATCCACTACATAGACATAACCGAGACTGTCAACTTCAACTCCCTGAGGATGATCAAACTGACCGTTTGAAATACCCTGTGAAGGAGCATTGGTTGAAATCTGTCCAACGCAGAGGCTGGATGTAATGTCATATTTAAGGACACGGTTATATGCATCGGAAGCATAACAGATATGTCTGGTCGGATCTAAAGCAACATCTCTTACAAGAGCTACTGGATATGCATCAATAGTAGAACCTGTATAAATAACCTTGGAAGATCCATCGATACCAATTCTCTGTACGCCACTCTTGCGAGTTGCACCCAGAGTTATCGGGCCTTCACCTGTATCTGCTATGAAGAGATCTGTTCCGTCTGTTGCAATACCTGTTGGCCAGTAGAAATGCTGGAATGAACTGCGATATCTGTTAACAGTAGAACCACTCTGATTAAGACAGAAGGTACCTGCTGTTGGCGGGAACTGCTGCATACGGCCTCTAAAGGTAGCATCATCAGGATTTACATCTCTGTCAATAACAAAGGCATTTCCTCCTGCATCTACATCTATACCGAGTGGTGCATTAAACTGTGGTCCTGTAACATTATTGACACCGAGAGGATTATCTACTGGATAACCCCACTGGCCAATATATGTATTGTTTGTTGCGCCTGCCATTTTTACTACGCGGCAGTTACCTGTATCTGTAACATAAATGTTTCCGCTTGCATCATCGGAAAGTCCGAAAGGAAATGCAAAGGATTCATATGGGAATCTCCAATCTTTTACAAGATTGGCAGCCTGTGTTGTAAGGGTTACTGCTTTATTATAAAGGCCTACATGATGGAATATATCTCCAACAAGAAGCTGTCCGTTATCATTTGGAACAACACAGAGGCTGAGAGCTGGTTTCTGTAAACCAAAAGCTACGTTACCTGGAATACCATAATATTCTGTACCTGCCATATTAACTACGGCAGAACCTGTTACGGCATCATAAAGATCATTGGCACTGAGAACTGAATCTCCACCAAAGAAATATGGAAGATAAGATTCAAGTGGAGTTCCACCTGTGGCACTGGCCACATAAGAACCTACTGGATTGCAAAGTCCGTTTATAAGGGCTTCCCATGTTATACCATTATATCTCCAGACCTTACCATTGTCATTAGGTCTTGCGTCATCAACGTTTACGGCACTGACAACATAAGTAAAGGAAGAACTTGCCATACTCGGACTTGTATAAGCAGCATCAATCTGGCAGAGTCTTTCAAGTCCATTAAACGGAATATCTTCTACTGCAGCATCACTGCAATCTGATGCTCTGTAAGTTTTAATCGGGTTTGCAGCAACATCATGTATCAGATTATTAATGATGTAGAGATTTACATCATCGGCTGTCACTGTTATATCAACCGGAATACCACCGCTGGCTGGAGCAATTGGAGCTCCACCTGCAGTCCAACCTGTGTCTACATCCCATTTGGTAGCAGATGGAATGGTATTGGTTTTAATGTCTGCTCTGTGAAGTACCGGAGCAACCGGATCGAAGGCATCTATTACATAGAGCCACAGTGGAAGATTCTGTGTAGTATCATCATAACCAATGGCAATGCCCTGGGACAATACTGTTGCATCAGAATACTGGGTAATAAAGCTGCCCGGATAGGCAAGAGAAGACGGATTTCCGCCTGATACTGCATCAAATCTCCAGACTCTTGCATCACCAGTTACTGCAGTATCATCGGCAGCAACAGCAGAATCGGGGCCTGCCCAGCCTGCTACATAGAGGTATTTGCCCTGATGGTCTACTGCCATACCTAAAATCTGGCGAATACCGGTAGTGATAAAGCCCTGAGGAGAAGTGGATTGAATTCTCTGGCCATTCGGAGCATATTTATAAATGTAATTTGTTGCAAGATAACCGGTAGTTGTATTGAATACATCATGCGGGTTATAAATACCGACAAAGAAGTTTCCGTCACTATCGGCTGTAAGGAATGTCCAACCATTGTTACAATCGTATGGATCTGCAGAGATTTCACCAATTCTATCTACTGATGTATAATCACTGCCACCTGGAATTGTAGCCTGGAAGGTAACTGTTGATATTGAAGGATTCTGGTTCGGAGGGCCTTCATAAAGATTTGCATTTATGTTGGTTCCCATATCAGAATCGGAGAATTTATGTCCCCATTTTGTTTCTGCATCTGTTGATGCAATTGGGCCAAGGTCTACTACACGACCGTTAAGATTAAATCTTACATAATAGGTCTTTGTAGAGTCAAGGTTTGTAACATAAAGGGTCTGAGTTGGCTCAATCGGAATTAAATTTGGAGAAAGAGTACCTTTTGCAGTACCTATTCCTGGTAAAATCATAAGACCGAGCTGAGCTTCCATATTATTGGTTCCGCTTACAATTGTAATTGGTTTTATTCTTGCGGAAAGAGGATTACTGGCAGCATCAAGAGCTGCCATATAAACCTGGGCTGCACCTGTAGGAACATTTGATACTGTTCCGACGGTTTCACCTTTGTTAATATATACGGCAGGTACAAGAGCCGTACCGTCTGTTTTCTGTACTTCTATTTTTATTTTAGAAGTAGCAGATGGAATTAAACTGGCTGACAGTTCGTCTGCCGGCCATTCAACTGATACTACTAGCTCGCCTGTCCCACTGCTTGTATTGGGAAGAGAATTTATACCTGAGACTCCGTCTCCTCCGCCGCAACCAATGAGGTAAAGGGCGAGAAAAACACTGATAATTGTTAAAGTTACAAAACTTCTTTTCATATTTACCTCCTTAGTATTTAATGTACTGTTACATTAATAGATGTGTTTGCTGTTGGTGTATTTGATGGTGTCGATGTGACTGATGGTGTTGGTGTTGATGTTGCTACCGGTGTAGTAATTACAACTGCATCATCACCACAGCCTACCAACGTTACTGATGCAAAAGAAATTAGCAATGACACTAATAATAGAGCTGCACAGATTGTGATAAACCACTTTTTCATTTAATTAAATCACCCTTTCTTAATCTTACAGGAAAAAGTTTAATCATAGCTTTTTTCCCAAAATTTATCGACCTTAATTTTTAATCATTATCACGTTGGAGAACGAGTAAAAGGAATTAGAAATAAACGCTTATTTCTTTTCTTCACAGATTGACACACCCTCCTTTATGAATTTAATTTTTATATTACAGGCTAATTTATTTGACGAACCCGGAGTCCGTACAAAGAGTAAATATAAATATTCTAACCTCAGGGCAAAAT
>JBEHWO010000046.1:0-25793 GCA_040217695.1 Vulcanimicrobiota bacterium
GCCTGTTCCTGAATATAAAGAACCTGTTACTGAAGGGTTATTCCCATATGAAACAGTTGACTGTGGCATATAGTTAGAGGCTTTATAAATTTTAAATGCACCGTCTGTTCTTATCCTTATCATCTCTTTGCCGTAAAGAGAACTGTATGTATATCTTATTTTAAGACTGTCAAGGCTTTTAAATAAAGGTAAACACATAATTTCTTTACCTGTATCTTCTTTTACAATTCCTGCCTGATTTGTCCTGTCCTGAAGTTCAATACCCAAAAAAGTTGTAAAGAATCTGGAGTCTATATATAAAATATCATCTTCTTTAACTACAGTAATATTTTTCTGTATATTATTATCAAGAGTTAATTCCAGTCTGTCGGATGGAATGATGTTGAAAGAGTCAAGTTTTATATATTCAGTATTACCTGCTATGGAAGCAATAACGGTCATACCGAACATAATTGTTATTGTTATTATATTGATTATTATTTTTTTCATTTTCAACACCTCCTGACTTTTATTATACATAATTACCTTAAAAATACCTTAAAAATTTTTACTGATCTGAACATAAACATTTATAGTGTGACTATCCATAAATAATAATTTCGTAATGCGTAAAGTGTAATGCCCGTGTTAAACCCGTCACGCGTTACGTGTTACCCGTCACGACCTTAATTAAATTCTAACCGTTGTATTATTTATACTCACCCGGTAAGTGAATAGTGAGCAAAACCAGGCCTGTTCTACTCACTATTCACCACTTACTGCTCACTATTCTTCCTGGAGTGTTTCCAGGGCACTTATCTTTTTATGAACTTTTTCAATGAAAACTTTTTTCTGATTTTCATCCAGTGTATTATAGAAATCTGTAAATAAATCTATACTTTCTTTTGCATTTTTAGAGGCAATATCTATTCTTTCTTTTGCCCTGTCTCCCAGTATTTTTACATCGGGATTATCTTTTTTAACCTCAAGGAGCATTTCTTCTCTGAAAGACTTTCTTTCTTTTAAGCCGTTATCCATTTTTTCGCCTATCTTATTTTTCAATTCATTGAATTTTGTAGCCTGTTCGGGAGTTAAATTCAGAGTTTTTACGATTTTATCCATTCTTTCTATCATTGCTTCCTTCCTGAATTTTCCTCTCATTTCTGCCTGTCCTTTACATCCCGGTAGAAACAACGCGACTCCTAATACAAGTAATACGCCTGCCATTAACCTTCTAAACATATTAAATTCCTCCTTTTAAATTTTTGCTGCCAGAGTTCTGGCTACTTTTTTCTTATGAAGTTATAATAATATAAACTTGTTAAGGGAGTTTTTTTTAATTGTAAAGAAGTGTAAAGAAAATTTCTGACTGCATGAATTTGCCGGGTCTGTCTGGATTACCTGCAAATTTATTTGTAGGGTTCCTGCTTCTATAAAATATTTTTATCAAAACAGCCATGACAGAGCGGGGCACGACGAAAAATGAGAATTTATTCTTCCCGTCACGCGTTACGATTCTCATATAAATTTCCAGTATTTAAATTTTAGATTATGACTTTCTACCGCAATGGCAGATACATAATCAGGATCTAATATGATTTCCTTCAAAAACCATCTGGATTTTTCTTCTCCTCTTACTTCCAGTAATTCTGCCGGTTTTCCCGGCGTGAGGGAAACATCAAAACTGTCCAGAGCAATTGAAAGTCCTTTCCCTTTTGCTTTTATATAGGCTTCTTTTCTGGTCCATCCGTTAAAAAAAGCTTTTTTTTGCAAATGCGTCGGGATTTGATAAAGACTCCTGATTTCTTTTTCAGAGAAAAAGTTTTTGACTATGTCTTCCCAGGAAAAATCTTTTGGAATATGTTCTATGTCGATACCTATGTCTCTGTTACATGTTATGCCATAAATGGCCATGCCATGTGAATTGGAAAGATTGAAAGAAAGTTTTTTTTCAGTTTCATTTAATGAGGGCTTGCCGTATGGATTATAGGAGAATTTTATCTCCCCGGGATTTATGTTTAAATAAAAACCGAGAATATTTCTGAGTATACCCCGGCAGGCAATAAAATGGTTTCTGTCTTTTTGAAAGTAAAATTTTTCTGCCCTTTTTATTTCATCTTCTGACAGGATTTTTTTGAGAGTTTCCACAAAGGTTCTATCTATATTAAGAGAGGCAAGCCAGATATGAACCTCATTATTTTCTATTTTTATATTTTTTTTCGGTATATACCATTCTATTGTTTTACACATGTTTCGTTTATACGAACATCGTGACATGCATACTCCGTCACGGTAGGATAGATTATACTTTCTCTTTGTAATTTTTATATGAGAATGATGAAGTTTGTGACTTCACCTGATGCTGATTCTAATATCTGATTGTGACCGTTTCGGTCATGTATCTCAGTACATATTCCTTGAAGAAATAATATATCCTACAAAATATTTTGACGATAAAAAAAATCGCCGGATTATCCGGCGATTTTTTGTGAAAATCTTTAAAATTCTCTCAGTACTTCCATTGCATTAATCTTCTTATGTACTTTATCAATGAGTATTTTCTTTTGATTCTCATCCAGGATATTATAAAAATTTGTGAATAAGTCTATATTTTCTTTTCCATCTTTTGTTTCCCTGTCAATACGTTCCTTCATTCTGACAGACATTTTGTCCATGTCTTCCTTACATTTATTTGCCATCATATTGACATCAGGATTATCTTTCTTCAGTTCTGCCATAAAGTCAAAATGTTCATTGTCTTTACATTCTTTACAATCCCTGCCTTTACAATCGTTTTTACATTCTTTGGGAGGCTCCATTTTAGCCTTCAGTTTACTTTTTACTTCTTCGAATTTTACTTTCTGGGCGTCTGTGAGTTTGAGATCTGCTGCTATTTTATCCAGTTGTGCACACATTGCATCTCCGGGAGATTTACCGTCCCTGCATTGCATATCATGTGGCGGTCCTCCGGGCCCTCCATGTCCACCCGGGCCACCGGGGCCACACATAGGTCCTCCCATAGGGCCAAACATCGGAAACCCCATAGGGCCTCCTTTACATCCTGCTAAAACCATTCCAAGAGCCACTATAATTACTCCTGCTACAAGAAATCTTTTAAACATTGAAATTCCTCCTTTTTTATTTGCTATCAGTTGTTTCTGACGCTTTTATGCCTATATAATAATATTAATTTGTTACAGGAGTTTTTTTTAATTGTAATAAATTGTAAAAAAGACAGGGATTTATATGAGAATCGTCACGCGTTACGCGTCACGAGAGCAGATATTTATTATTTATGCTCACCTCAGTAAATACATGCAGGAATCTAAAATAATATCTTGAAAAGAAAAATCTATGTCAAATTCGGTTTCATTGATTATAATTATAATTACCATTATCGGTATAGCTGCAGGTCATTACCCAAAATTACGTATGAACCGTGCCACTATATCCCTTGTAGGAGCCTGCGCTCTGATTGTTTCCGGTGCTATTTCACTTGAAAAAGCCTATCATGCAATTGATTGGAATACAATTGTTCTTATTCTTTCCGTTATGATAATAAATGTAAACCTGAGTCTTTCAGGTTTTTTCAGGCTTATTTGTTCCGGTGTAGTGCGTTTTGCGAGAACTCCTGCCCAGTTACTTGCTATTATAATTGTCATATCAGGTATTTTATCCGCTCTTTTTCTTAATGATACAGTGGTTATTATGTTTACGCCTCTTGTACTGGACATAACTCTTACGTTGAAACGTAATCCCGTTCCTTATCTCATAGGCCTTGTTACTGCTGCCAATATTGGTTCAACCTGCACTATAACAGGAAACCCTCAGAATATGATTATAGGTATGGCATCCCATATACCTTTTACTTCATTTACTTACTATCTTTTTCCTGTATCTCTGACAGGACTTTTTATTGCCTGGCTTATAATAATGATGGTATACAGACATGAATGTTCAGGCGATAATTTTCAGGTACCTTCCAGTTTCAAAATAAAAATTTATAAACCTCTTTTATATAAAAGCCTTGTAGCTTCAGGTTTAATGCTTGTAGCATTTATCTGCGGTGCTCCCATACCACTTGCTGCTCTGGCTGCTGCTTCCATACTTCTAATCACAAGAAGATTAAAGCCAGATCGGGTGTTTCGTGAAATAGACTGGTCTTTACTTGTGTTTTTTGCCGGCCTTTTTGTTGTCACAGGTGCTATTGAAACTGCAGGATTTTCTCAAAAAATTTTTTCTGTGGCAAAACCTCTTTCTGAAGGTGGTATTGTTTCTTTTACTTTTGTCTCTGCAGTTTTGAGTAACCTTGTATCAAATGTGCCGGCAGTATTACTTTTTCGACCATTCGTACCTTATTTTCATGATCCTCAAAAAATATGGCTTTCTCTTGCCATGGCTACGACCCTTGCAGGAAACCTTACACTCCTTGGTTCTGTTGCAAATCTTATTGTGGCCGAATCTGCCAGAAGGAGAAACATTAATATTACCTTTTTGGAATATTTGAAAGCAGGTGTGCCTGTTACGATTTTGACCCTTATTGCAGGAATTATATGGCTCAGTTTTTGTAAATAAAATAGTGTTGTAAAAAATATTCAGCAGTCAGCATTTATAATTTTTTTGTAATATGTTAAAATAAAAAAGAAGCAGGGGAAATATTTGCAAGGAGGCTTAAATTTATGAGTGTACTACATAAAAAATTAAAATTGGAAAGTAATTTTTTATCTTTTGAACTCCCTGATGAATTTTGTAATAAAAATATAGATATTACAATAAAGATAGATGAAGAAACTGTAGTTGATAAACTACTTATAAATCAGATAAATATTGATACAACAAAATGGAAATTTGATAGAGAAAAGATTTATGACAATGAACAACAATAGCTTTCTTGATACAAATATTTTGATATATGCATATTCAATAAGTGAATTGAATAAGAAAAATAAATCTATTGAGCTTCTCAATCATAAAAATATAATTCTCAGTGCCCAGGTTATAAATGAATTTGTATGGATTATGAGTAGAAAATATAATGTAGACCTGATAAAATTAGATATGATTGTTAAAAACCTTTTTGATACTTATAGAATAGTCCTCATAGATAAAAAGGTAATAGAATTAGCCATAAAATTGTCAATAAAATATAATTTTTCTTACTGGGATGGATTAATTTTATCTGCTTCTCTGGTTAATGAATGCAATATTATTTATACGGAAGATCTTCAACATGGTCAGATTATCGATAACAAATTGACCATATTAAATCCTTTCACGGACTGTTAATTCAGCATTTTTATTTTCTTTATTTCTTCTGATATTTTCTTAATTATTTCTGTGAAATTCAATTTTATCCATATCTTTTTAGAGGAAACAAAAAAATATCTGTCGAAGTTATAGTTTTCACGGGACATATATAAAATCTGCAGAGAGGGGATAGAAACAGTGCTAAGAGAAAAGAATTTTTTCGAGAAATTACTTACGAGATCCTATAAAAAGCCCGAGTATTATAACCCTGATAAATATGATCTTGAAGAAGAATTTGATAAATATAAAAGAAAGGTCCAGAGTGATACCCAGGAACCGACAGCTTTTTTACGTCTTGGAAGACTCTATCATCATAAGGGAGAAATACATCTTGCTATTGATAATTATCAGAGAGCTCTTGAGATTGAGCCTTCTGATGCCTATACACATTATAACCTTGGCAATGCTTATTTCAAAGACGGAAGATTTGATGATGCACTGGTAGAGTTTTCCAAGTCTGTCGAACTTGATGCTCAGGATGTTTATTCTTATAATGCCCTTGCCAATACCTATTTAAAACTCGGCCGTTACCATGATGCCCTTAACAATCACAGAAAAGCTCTTCGTCTCAGTGCAAAAGATGCCTTTGCTTTTAAGGGTATGGGAGACGTTTATATGCATCTCGGTAACTATGAAGAAGCTCTGAACTATTACCAGAAATCCCTCGAAAATTCTCCGAATTTTTCTATGGTTTATTATAATCTCGGCCTTTTGTACGGTAAACTGGAAAAATACGAAGAAAGTATAAAGAGTTTTGAAAAAGCTATATCAATTGATAAATCCAGAGCTGTATTTTATCTTGCTCTCGGAAATGCCTGCAGGGAAATAAAGAATTTCAAGAAAGCTCTTGAGAATTATGAAAAATCTATAGAACTGGAGCCAAAATCCAGTGAAGTCTACAGAGCTATTATAACATTATTATGTGATCAGGGTAATTATAAAGAAGCTATAGAGAGAGGCGAAAAACTGGCAGAAGTTTATCCCAGTGAAGGATGGCCTTTCGGTATACTCGGACTTCTTTATTTTCTTAAAAAAGACTACCAGAACGCAGTATTTTATTACGGTATGGCCATTGATTATGAGCCTGAAGAAAGTTTACACTATTCAGGCCTGGGAGATATTTATTATCATCAGTATGAACTTACAAAATCAGGGAATATGTATGAGAGAGCGATTAAGCTCAAACCTTCTCCCTGGGCTCATAAACAGCTGGCCCGTGTTTATCAGGAACAGGGACTGTGGAATCTTTCTGAGAGAAACTATCAGGAAGCACTCAGAATGGCCCCCGGATTTTACGAGGTTCACATAGAACTGGGGAGGTTTTATGCCCTTACAGGAAAGCTGGATCAGGCAATCAATAGCTTTGACAGTGCCCTTTCTCTCAACCCTTCTCTGGTTCCTCTCTGTGCGCTGGAAAAAGGCATAGTATTTGTGAGGCAGGGAAATGAACAGAAGGGGAGAGAAGAATTTTTGAAGGGAGTAAATTTTGTATCTGAGAGGATGAAATCAGAACCCGATAATATACAGAATTATCTTCAGATAGCACTTCTCTACAGAGAATTGAAAGATTATGATCATGTCATCGATTATCTTTCACGTGCTATAGAAATCAAACCTGCAGCAGAGATTTATTATCACCTTGGCCATGCATTACAGGAAAAAAATATTTCAGATAGAGCAGTCGAATCTTATAAGAAAAGTCTGGAACTTAACGGACGTTTCTGTTCTTCTTACGAAGGGCTTGGAATTATAAGCCTGAATGAAGGAAAATATAATGAATCAATAGATTATTTCAATAATATTCTTGAGATTAATCCCAGGCATTTATATGCAAACTATCATCTTGCCAAAACCTATGAGGTTATGGGAAATTACGATAAAGCTGAAGATGAATATCTTTTGAGCCTGAAAGTAAGTGATTTCAATCATAAAGCCCATCATGCCCTTGGAGGTTTATATTCGAGAAAAGGAGATTATACCAAAGCCATAAAACATTATGAAAGAGCCATAGGTTTAAATCCGGGAGAACCGATATATTACAGTGATCTCGGAGATATGTATAAAGAGAGAGGTATGACAAGAGAAGCTGCCCAGTCCTATCAGAAAGCCATGAGATACTGTGACAGGGAAACTCTGAAACATCCCTATAAAAACCTTTATTCTGCTATAATGTGGCGTCATCTTAATGTAACCCAGTCTGCTCCTTTTCTTTGCCAGGAAACATCGGAACAGTTTGAAAAATCAGAAGAAGTTTTTAATATTATTCCTCTTGAACCGCTGACAATAGAGTTAGGAAAAGAAATTCTCTCTCTTATAGACCCGAATTACGGCGGAGAACTGCAGGAAAGACTGTCAACCCTCAGACGTCATATAGCAATGGAAATTGGATTTGCTTTACCGCGAATATGTTTCCGCGATAATATGCTTATTAGCCCCGGTATGTACATATTAAAGGTTTATGATGTGGAAGCAGCAAGGGGAGAAATCAGGCCCGGAAAAGTTCTTGCAACACATAAACCCGAACTCCTTGATATTTTAAAAGGTGAAAAATGCAACGATCCTGTTTACTCTCTTCCTTCTGTCTGGATTGAACAGTCTCAGAGATATGAAGCGGAAAAAACAGGTTTTATGATCTTTGACCCGGTAAATATTATTATAATGCATCTGTCCGAGGTTATAAAAACACATGTAGGGGAACTATTCGGACTCCAGGAAAGTGCATCTCTGATTCAGGCATTGAAAAAAATCAATCCTGTAGCGGTTGATGAAATTTATCCCCATAAACTCTCTCTTACGGAAATTCATCTCGTTCTGAGGAACCTGTTGAAAGAAAGAATACCTGTAAGGAATCTGAATGTTATTTTTGAAACTATGGCAATCTATGCTTATACCAGACATCCCGATACAATATCCGAATATGTAAGAAAATCTCTTAAAAAGATTATCTGCAGGGAACTTCTTGATCATTCGGGAGAAATTGCCGGTTTTACCCTTGAGAGGGATTTTGAAAAATTTATAATGAGGCTTCTTAAAAGCGCGAAACCTTCTTCTCCTGTCATAAAAAAACTTCATGGTTATCTGCTTGATGTACTTAATAAAAAGCTTGAAGAAGCAAAAGAGTCAGATTTTTTAAATCCTGTAATAGTTTCTTCTTCCGAATGTCGTCTTTCTGTAAGGCGATTACTTGAGAAGGATTTTCCCGGTCTTTCTGTTTTGTCTTTCGACGAAATTGATTCTGATATAAATTTCAGGAATCTCGGTTCCCTCGGATTAACGAGAAAAGATATTCAGAAGCTTGAAATACAGCTTTCTCCCGATGAAGGAGATATAATAGAAGGACTTGCCAATTCCATAAGAGAAGGTTCTCTGGAAGTCAAGATTTCCGCTCTTAAGAATATGGTGAAAATCAATAAAGATAAAGCTCTGCTTCATGTTATGAGTGCTCTTCGCAGCAATCAACCGGAATTACAGATAGAAGCGCAGAATATTTTAGGCTATTTTTATAAATACCTCCTGTAGTGGCGCACTGCAGTGCGCCACTACAAAACATCTGCATAATGGGGTCTCAGTTTCCTGAATATGAGTGCTCCCAGGACAAATACGCTAATTGTAAAGCCCCAGAAGTAAAGCATAAGACAGGGATGTTCCCAGAACCATACTTTATATATAAAAGTCTCTCTGTATCCTTCCGTTATATAATAAACAGGATTCATCTTGAAAAACCAGTGCATTTTTGCAGGTACCATCTTCAGTGACCAGAATATGGGCGTAAGCCAGAAAAAAAACTGTAATATTACACCTATTACCTGTGACAGATCCCTTATAAAGATAACTATTGATGATGTAATCCACGAAAGGCCCAGGAGTAAAACAATTGTTGCAAATAAATAATACAGAACCTGCAATGTATATATATCCGGTTTATAACCATATACAAAAAACATAAGAAATATTATTACAATAAAAAAGAGGTGTATAGACAGAGCTGACAGTACTCTTATTACAGGTAATATACTTACTCTGAATACTACTTTACTTACGAGATATTTATTATCCAGTATGGAACCTGTGGCACTGCTGAGACCTTCAGCAAAGAAAAACCAGGGCAGCATGCCACATATAAGCCAGAGTATAAAAGGGAAATTATCTACAGGCTGTGATTTAAATCCCACCTGAAAAACAAACCACATAATGAGAATATTTACGGTAGGATTGACAAAAGCCCACAGGATACCCAGATATGAACCGAGATATCTGGTCTGAAAATCCTTTTTCGTCAGTTCGAAAATGATTCTCCTGTCTTTTACCATCTGCCATAAAAAAACACAGAATTCCCTGAAATATCCTAATTTTCTTTCTACAGGTTCACTTAAATTAAGAATAATCAGAAAGAAATTTAATAAAATAGATAAGAGAAATGATATGAACAGTGCCGGTATATAGAAAAATAATTTTTTATACAGAATGGTTTTAGATATATGACTGTATATATGTTCAGTGTCTCCTTTGAAGATGATAGACGGATCTTTACCTTTAGACATAACATGAAGGGAGTTATCTTTAATGGTAAAACAGGTGAGATTGTCTACGGGAGCGAAGGATTCCTTTATTTCTTCAGGTGAAAATTTATAGACAGTGATTTTTAGAGATAAACTGTTAAAATAATGAATAAATTTTATGGATTTTATTATTATATTTCCCTCTCTGGTTCCCGGGTCAATTTTTATTTTATTGAATTTATCCGGAGGTAACTGGAAGAATTTTATATTATTTTCACCTTTTTTTACTTCAGTTTTAATTGAATCTTCTTCATTAAACCCCCTGCCTTTATCGTAAAACAGTTGATATACATCATCTTCAGTTGATATTACTTCCATTGTAAGACAGTTCGGCTCAAAATTTATTCTGTTTATTAACAGTATAAACAGCAAAAATACCCCTGCTGCCAGGGGCAGTTTCAGGCTTATATTTGATAATATGTTCTTACTCATTATGGTTTTGTACAGGTTATTTCCACTGCATTCAGAATTTTACTGTCTTTTCCTGTATAACCGCATGTTTTACCGTCTTTATACCACTGAGTCCATCCTGAGCCATAAAAATGAGCTCTGTAGAAAACGCTTATTTTTGGCACTCTTATTTTAAAAGCTCCCCAGGGCTGTCCTCCGTTAATAAAACCGCATACATCTCCGTTGCCGTACCAGTCTGTCCAGGACAATCCCTGCAGATATGCTTCATAAGAAGCTATACCTGCTCGAAATTTGATTGCCATGGCTCCTATGGCTCTTTTATTATCAGGTGTGCCGCAGAGTTCTCCGTCTTTACACCACTCTGTCCATCCGTTTTTCTCTATATGGGCAGTATAATATATGAGTCCGTCGGGATTTTCAGGGAATTTCGGCATGGCACTGAAATATTCCATTGCCTGAACACCTGATACAATAGAAGGAGCCAGTAATATACCTGCAATACCGCTCCCGAGTTTAATAAAATCTCTTCTTGTTATGTTTCTGTCAGAATTATTTTTCATATTTGAGTCTCCTTAAGATAATTTATTATGAGAACAATGGAATTAGCTGCTGTATGCCAGTTCTCATATTCAGTCGTGACCGCTCCGGTCATGGTTGTTATTATGAAGTTCCTAAATTCTACGGAGTAAAGAGAAATCCTTCACTGTCTTGAAAGGTTAATTTATAAAAGATAATCCTATAAATCCAGATTTTTTTTCTTTACAGGTTTAAATTTTTGAACTCTATTATTTGTTTTATCCACAACATAGACATTTCCGTCTTTATCCAGGGCAATTCCTTCAGGACACTCAAGTTCACCCTCTTCCGAACCTTTTGTTCCGAATTGAGTCACAAATTTCCCCTGAGGCGTAAATTTCTGAACCCTGTTATTAAAATCCGTTACATAGATAAATCCTTTCCTGTCTGATGCAATACCTGTCGGATAATAAAACTGTCCCGGCCCTTCACCTTTTTTACCGAATTTCTTTACAGGTTTTCCTCCTGTATTAAAGACCTGTACTGTGTGATTTGAAATATCTGTTGTGTAAATATCACCTTTTTCTCCGATACATATGCCGAGAGGGCCGTACAGCTGAATGACTCCGTCGGAATTTCTCAGTTTCCACTGGTTTATGAATCTGCATGTAACATCAAATCTCTGAATGGAATGATTGAACGTATCTGCCGCATATAGATAACCTGTTCCGGATACGGCAATGCCTGCAGGGCCGTACAGGGCGTAAGTCTGGTTGTTACTGTATCCTTCAAGTTTTCCTTCTGTTATGAAATTACCTTTTCTGTCATATTTTTCTATCCTCTGATTCCATCTGTCCATAATATAAATATTGTCTGCTCTGTCTGTAATTATCCCGCTGGGAGCCGTAGATTCTCCTTTATCAGTCCCATGACTCGGCCAGAGTGTTATAAATTTGCCTTTTGAATCAAATTTCTGAATTCTATGGTTACCTGTATCTGTGACATAAATATTTCCCGCTCCGTCTACTGTTATCCCTTCCGGGTAGGAAAACTGCCCCTTTTTATCTCCTTCACTTCCCCAGGACATGACAAATTCATAGATTTCTGTTTCTTTATTTTCTATTTTTGCCATAGACGGAATGAGTAGTATTAAAGGCACTATGAGAGTGATAAACAGAAAAAATTTTTTGAACATTTTGTTAAAACCTCTTTCAGTCGTGACGCGTAACGCGTAACGCGTGACGGGTATTTCTAATGACTATCTATATTAATTATATCAGAAAATTTTTATTTCTGATATAATTATGATAATTTCATATCTATTATCTGGTAAAAGGGGTGATTTTTACGTCATTCTGGAAAGATTTTTTAAGAAAGTGGAATGAAGATATTTTAACATTATTAAAAGAATTTCATGGTAAATTTTATTGTAGCAACCTTGCAGGAGAAGGACTTGATAAAAGATGGCTCGGCTTCCCGGGAGCCGGAGAAGAAGAAATATTAGCAGCAGAAAAACGTTTAAATTTAAAATTACCTCCTTCGTACAGGGATTTTCTTAAAGTAACGAACGGGTGGAGGCAGATAGGGTTTGATGCCGAAGATACAAGAATTTTCCCTGTTGAGGAAATCGATCTCTTCTCTGTTAAATACGGACAATCATATAACGGATGGCTTACGGGATATGGAGAATACAGTCCTGTAATAAGTGATGAAGTTTATTTTGTTTATGGCCCCGAGCAGGATCCCGTAAATATAAGAAATGAATATCTGGGAACTGCCATTGCCATAAGTGAAGAAGTAGACAGTGCCATTTATCTTTTGAATCCTCACGTGGTGACATCAGACGGTGAATGGGAAGCATGGTTTTTCGGTTATACCCTTCCAGGAGCAATAAGATACAGATCCTTTCGGGACATGATGGAAGGAGAATATGTGAGAATATTAACAGGTATGAAGGATTTTCTGATCTGACTATCAATTCTACCGGTGACCTGTGACGCGTCACGCGTCACGCGTTACGCGTCACGAATATTATACAAGGAGTGATTACATGCTAGGCGCCATAGCAGGAGATATTATAGGGTCTCCATTTGAATGGAATAATATAAAAACAACTGATTTTGATCTGTTCTGTCATAAATCGAGATTTACCGATGATACTGTCATGACTGTAGCTCTGGCAGATGCAATATTGCATGGTAAAGACTATGTTACTGTTTTTAAAGAATACGGACGGAAATATCCAGATGCAGGTTACGGCAGTGGTTTTAAGAAATGGTTTATGTCTGATGATATGACAGGCTATGGTAGTTTCGGAAACGGTTCTGCCATGAGGGTAAGTCCTGTCGGTTTTGCTTTCAATACGATTGAAGAAGTTCTCTATACGGCAAAAAAAAGTGCAGAAGTCTCACATAATCATCCTGAAGGTATAAAAGGCGCTCAGGCCACCGCATCTGCCATATTCCTGGCAGGGCATGGAAGGAGCAAGAAGGAAATTAAGGATTATATTCAGACAAATTTCGGATATAATCTGGAAAGGACTTTAGATGAAATAAGACCTCATTATAAATTCGATGTGACCTGCCAGGGCTCTGTTCCTGAAGCCATTATAGCTTTTCTTGAGTCGGAGAATTTTGAGGATGCCGTAAGAAAAGCTGTTTCTCTGGGAGGAGACAGCGATACTATTGCCTGTATCGCCGGAGCTATTGCCCAGGCTTTTTATAAAAAGATACCGGAAGAGATAATACGTAATACGAGAAGGGTATTGAATTTTGAGTTCCTGAAGATTATAGAGGAATTTAACGGAAGATTTTGTATTAATTATTACTAACAATCATGACCGGTTCGGTCACAACGATGTATGAGAATTTGTTCCTCCCGTCACGCGTTACGCGTTACGCGTTACGATTCTCATATAAATAAAATGGACACTTTTTCTGAGAAGGTATTTTTTATTGTAAATAGAATATAAAATTATTATACAAAGAGACTCTGATTATCATTAAGTTTATTAAAAAGAATTTTTATGAAAAGAGGTTATTATGGAAGAAAATACCGGTTTAAATAAAAAAGAGTTTATAGAGCAAGTTATTGCTGATAATGTTTCTTCTAATGGACATTTAAATGAAAAAAACATTCTAGATGAAGATATTACTGATATTGAATACACCACTTCAGATGAAGATATTACTGATGTTGAATACAGACCTTCGGATGAACAGGTTATTACAGATGAAGATAATAAAGATATGGTGGAAAAATCAGATGTTTTTGATGAAAAAAAACAGATGACTGACGTGATAAAATCATTAAAAGACCTTTTTAGATTTGTATCTGCCCTTAAAGATTTAAGAGCGGATAAAATTGATTCTCTTGAACGTCTGGAAAAATTAATAAAGGCTGTTCCTTCTTCAAATAATCTGGCTATTGATATGGACAGAGAGGTAAGTAAGGCGAAAGAATTTATTGAACTTGCAAAAACTGTACGTGCCCAGTCCTTTAAAAGGCATGAAGCTGAATATATAAAAAGCCTCCAGGCAGAAAACAGACCTGTAAGGGAATACAGTAACGGATGGCGTACAGGGAGACTTATGATAAAAGTAAGGCCGGGATTGTCTAAAATCAAAATACTTTATAATGAACAGACATTGATAAACTGGACATCTGTTAAAAGTAAAGAAGATTTTGTTGATCTTGAAAACAGGGCAAATCTTATGCTTGATAGTCACCTCATACCAGAGGAAGATATGATAGAAGTATTTTTTGATGCTTTTAAAGAGGCAAAGAATCATCTATCAGGGAAAGGAAATTCTTCTCTTGTTCCTGTAATTGATTTTTACAGAGAAGTCCGTATCGCTCTTATTCGCAGTTTGCTTGCAAATAAAGGTTTAACAGCCAGAATAGATAAATATCATAAATTTCCTCTCTGGGCTTTCCTTTATAATCTGGATATATATCGTTCTCTTGGTTCAAAAGTTCCTGATAATAAGAGACTTGGACTTCAGACAGGAAGTATGCAGGAAGCATCTCAGAATAAAGGTCTTGTTGTAAACGGATTAAACCCCTGTGACGAATATAAAGTTATGTGTTATGTTATTCCTGTTAAGAGAGGCTCCGGCAAATAATGTGGCATAATAACGGTAATATACTCCTTAAAAACGCTCTTGAACATATTGCCACTTTTGGCACTGCTCCTTCTGGAACAAGTCATTTAGTAGATGTCGGTACAGAGAGATATTTAAAATATTTCGAGAAGGAAATCATTGATGATTTAGTCTCAAAAGGAGGAGCAACATGTAAGTTTTTTGAAGGTGCCTATGGTTCAGGGAAAACCCATATTCTGGAAATGTTAAGGGAACTGGCTTTTAAAAAGAACCTTGTAGTGGCAAATACCAACCTTTCTCAGGCTTTAAGCCTGTCTGACTGGAGACTTATTACAGAATATATATTTCAAAATATGGAAGCCCTTATAGACGGTCAGATAGTACGTTCTCTTCCTGAAATACTTGCCTTATGGGGAAGAAAGAATATTACTTCTCATATAGATATATTGAAAAAAGAAAATCTGCCCTGTCCCGGTTTTAAATATGCTATGATTTACGCCACACAGAAAGATAAGATTTCTCCTGAATTATGGCCTTTTATTGAGGAATATCTTTCAGGGAGAAAGGTAAGTAATTCAGATCTCAAAAAACATGGACTTGGTAAGATTAAAAACTGCTTGAATCGACGTAATGCAGAATATGTGTTAAAAACAGTTCTTCAGGGTCTTTATTGTCTGGGATTTAATGGAACAATACTTCTGTTTGATGAAAATGAGAAAACTCTTTCTGTAGATAAAAGAGGTCCTTCCAGAAAAAATAATATTGCAGCCAATCTTATGAGAAGAATGATTGACGGCTGTGTAAATGGATTAATGGCCGGCACTGTATCAGTATTTGCCGTGCTGCCCGGTTTTCTGGAAAATTGTTCTATGAGCTATCAGGCACTGGGACAGAGGTTACAGATATTCAGAGATGAAACTTACAGACCTTCATGGAGATGGCCTGTTCTTCCTGTTGATTTTCTCAACGAAATTACCGAAGAAGAAGATTTTCTTGAACATTCCATAAATAAATATATATCTATTGTAGAAAAACTTGGCGGTAAAAACAATGGTATTTGCAGTTTGATGAAAGAAAGCGGCCAGTCAGTATTATTGGATAATGCCGGTTCAGGTTATAAGAGAATTTTAATGAAGACTCTGTCGAATATTGCACTCCAGAGTCTTGGAGAGGGATAACATGGATATTTCAAAAGATACTTTTATTACCATGCTTGAACGTATGGCTTCTTTCGGTTCTGCTCCCGACGAAGGTTGCAGTATATTCGGCGTTGGCTATGAAGATGCCTTTGCAAGGATAGAGCATAAATATTTAAACGAACAATTCACCAGGGGTACATCATCGGAGAAATTTGTCATAGGCCCTTTCGGTTCAGGTAAAACCCATTTCCTCAGGCAATTAATGGAAATTGCCAGAGACAGGAACTGTGTAACATCTGAAGTTGTATTGAATAAAGATATAGATTTTTCCAGAAGTATTATTGTTTACAGTGAAGTTATACGTGAACTGCGTGTTCCTTTTTCACGGGAAAGGGGAATAAAACATTTTCTCTCTGCTTCTCTTGAAAAAGTGAAATCCTGTTCTGAAAATAAATATATTGAAGAACTTTTTGTAAACGGATGGATTTCCGGGATCGATAAAAAAGGTTTTAAACTTGATATGTTCGGTAAGGTAATAAAGAAAGCTCTTATGGCCATAGTTGAAGAAGATGATGTAATTCTGGACATGTGTTGCCGGTGGCTTGAAGGAGATATAAATGACAGGAGACTTTCAGGAGAGCTTGGAATAGCTAAAATTGATAAAAGTTCAAATAATCTCTATGCAAAAAGATTGATGATGTCACTTTTTCAGTTTATAAGACATGCCGGTTTTCAGGGGAGTCTTGTCTGTTTTGATGAAGCGGAACAGGGTCTTTCTGTGGATAAAAAGAAAACTGATAAGATACTTTCAATGTTAATGTCAGGCATTGAGTCAATTACAAATCTTCAGGAAGGTTCAGCCCTTGTTGTTTATGCTCTTACACCGGACCTTGTAGATAAAATGAAAAATTTTGCTGCTCTTCAGCAGAGGATTATGAGTCCCAGAGGGAGGGGATTTTTTGATGGAAATACCCTTGCTCCTTTAATTGAACTCTGGAGTGATAATCCTCTTGAAGATATAAATCGTATAGGCAACAAACTTGCAGATGTTTTTTATGAACTACTCGGAGAGGAAATAAGTGTCAGAAAAGAAGAAGTTTTTAAAGAGATTAATGAAATTGCCATATCTATAGTTGAAGAAAATATTTCAGGAAGCAGCAGAAGAGAAATGGTTAAAGGGACATGTTCAATGTTACTTGAACTGTTTGAAACAGGAAAACTTGTAAAACCTGAATTATTTAAAGAAGATTCTTTTAATGAACCGGAAGTTTGATTTCTTCGACAAATCTGTAAGTGGTGAAAAGTGAAAAGTGAAAAGTGAGGTAGGGGCGTTTAACTAAACGCCCCGGGATTAAATACGCATCACTCATTACGCGTCACGCGTCACGCGTCACGAAAATATAATTTCCAGGAGAAATTGGTATGTTAAATTTTTTGCCAGGTATGACAGTTGACATTAACAGGTTAGGTCATGGAAAAATTGTAAAAGTAACCGGAAACAGTGCCCTTGTTTCTGTTTTTTGCCTGAAAAATCTTGAAATTGAAGTAGCTCTTTCAGAAATGAAGCCTCTGGAAGAAATGTCTCTTTCTTCGGATATAATAACTTCTCCCGGAGATAGAAATAAACTCTCAAGGAGTAAAAAAACTAATACTATAGAAGCTTTAAGATTCGGCCTTGTTCCTGAAGAAAATATTGAAGAATTGACTCTTGGTTTTGAAGAATTAAGTAACTGGGTGGAAAAAGGTCTTTCAAAATGTCTCCATGATATGCCCTGTGGGTTCCATGTGAGCGGCCCCTATGGTACAGGAAAAAGCCATACTCTTTCTCTTGTGAGATATATAGCAAGAAAAAAAGGTTTTTTAACTGCAAGGGTTGAACTTGACGGGCATACTCTGAGTCTATCCAATCATGGAATGCTTCTCAACAGTATATGGGCTTCTCTTTCGGAAAATGATATAGATTTTCAGGAACCTTTAATAGATCTTTACAAAAAAGCCCTGAAAAATGATACTATTCCTTCAAGTATCATAACTGAAGGGAAAGATAAGATAAAAAACAATATGCTCCTTATTCATACCCTTATCAGGACAGGACATCTTGATAAATATGCCTCTTTAATATCTTCTGTCATTTCTTCCGGTAATGAATATACTCCTGCACAGGTAAGGGGAATGATAAAAGAGAATAATATAGATAAAAAAGATATAATAATTGAAAAAATGATTGGCTCAAAGGTTTCTGACAGACCTTATGATTTTGTTCAGGCCCTGGCAGGCCATGCCGCTCTTTCCAGACTTGCAGGTTACAGGGGTCTTATTATTACTATGGATGAGTTTGAGATTGAATATTTATACAAAAGAAAACTCGTAAAAATAGAAGAAACCCTTGGAGCACTTCAGGATTATTTAAAAGGAAAGACAGGATGTTTCAATGCCCCGCTGGGCATCTTTTTTGCTGTAGTAGATCAGTATGGTAATGAAGGAGATCCTCTGATTGAAAAATATATAGCTTCTGATAAAAGCAGTAGATACAGATTGAAAGCCTTTAACAGATCTCAGAGGGTTAAGCTGGCTGAAAAGATACATTCAATATATTGTGATGCCTATTCTCTGGAAAATGTGTTTAACCGTAAAATTACATCTGAAGTTGAGAATTTGCTTGCAGGAAAAATTGAGAACAATGACAGTGGATTAATACGTTCCTTTATAAAATGGTATATAAGCCTTCTGGATGTGAATTACGGCCCCCCGAAAGAACAGCTTTCGTGATGAACGAACTGAAGATAGATAGAGAAATAGCCAAAAAACTTCCCAGAACATGGCCTGTATTCTTTGAAATTCATGGAAGATTAACGGATATTCAGAGAAAAGCCATACCTGTTATACTTCATGGGCAAAATCTCCTTATCTCTTCTTCGACTGCCACAGGAAAAACAGAAGCAGCCTGTGCTCCTCTTGTAGAAAAAAATATTGATATAAACACACCGTGGACAATTCTTTATATCTGCCCTACAAGGGCTCTTGTCAATGATCTTTATGAACGTCTCTACAGTCCCATTTCATCACTTGATTTAAGACTGGTAAGGAAAACAGGAGAACATTCGTCACATTCTTACAGAATCCCTCATGTCCTTATAACAACACCTGAATCCTTTGACAGTATTATGTGCCGCGGGAGACATAGAACATACATACATGTTCTTGCCTCTGTTAAAGCTGTTGTTCTGGATGAAATTCATTTTCTTTACGGCACACAGAGAGGGGAACAGGTGAAATGGTTGCTGGAAAGACTCAGAAGACTGAAGAGATATGTATCTTCAATCCGTCATATTCAGGAAAATGATCTTCAAATTATCGGTCTGAGTGCCACTGTTTCTGAAACTGAAAAGGTAATAAGTTCTTTTATGGGTCATGGAGAATATATTTCATCTGAAGGAAAAAGAGAAATTACACTTCTGAATGATATTATGGAACCTGTTCATAAGGCACTTTATAAATATATAAAAAAAAATCCTGCAAATTCGGAAAAAATACTTGTTTTTTCCAATTCAAGGAAAAGAGTTGATATTCTGGCCTCTTACATGAGAGAAAAATTGAACAAATTTAAATATCATGTTGTGGCCCATCATGGAAGTTTGAGTAAAAGGGTCAGAGAAGATGGGGAAGAAGCTGTAAAAAATAAAGAGAGAATTGTAGCTTTTGCCACATCCACTCTTGAACTTGGAATAGACATAGGAGATATTGATTTAGTAGTCCTCGACGGCCCTCCTCCCGATATGGCAGCCCTTTTACAGAGACTCGGTAGAGGGAACAGAAGAACCGGCCAGATAAGGGTAATAACCTGTGCCGATACCATGTCTGACTCGCTGATACTTGAAGCAATGACGGAAAGTTTAAAGGATTGTTACGAAACTCCATATAACGGAGGAAGTAATTATTCTGTTATTTTTCAGCAGATTGCTTCCTATATTTTTCAATCTCCAGCTCGTTTCAGAAAAAGACGAACCATTGAAGATTTCCTTGAAAGTAATATTTCACCTGATAAAGCTAAATCTATTCTTGACAGCATGATAGAATATGAAGATTTAATCGAAGATGAAGAAGGTCTCAGGCCGGGTGATTACTGGCAGGACAGGACTGAATACGGTAAAATTCATTCTAATATAGATTTTTCTTATGGTTATAATGTTATTGATGAACAGAACGGTGAGAAAATCGCTACAGGTATTACATATGTTCAGGGTAAAGGTTTGAAAACAGGAGGAGAATTGCTTCAAATAAAAAATTTTAAAGATTATAATATTGAAGTTAAGAAAGTAAAGGATGAAAATCTTGTTAAAGGTGAATGGAATTATGCTTCCGAAAGAATATTGAAGAATTCCTCCCGGGCATATGCCATAAGGAAATATCTTGGTATTGGTGATAACATATGGCCTGTTATAAGAAAATCAGATATGGTTTATATATTTCATCTCGGTGGTGAAGTAAGGCAGATTGTAATAGAAGGGCTGGCAAGAATGTCCCGGAGTGAGAACAGACCAATCTGTATAAATCAGTTTTATTTTGCTCTGTTACAGATAAGTAATAACAAGCCTGACTGGCTTAAGGACATTAAAATCTCCATTTTTGAATTTTATATAAACAGGGAGATTTCCTGGTTTGAAGGCAGATTATGCAGACCTGTTTTAAATTCAAAACTTCCTTATGATATAAGATGTGAAGAAGTGAAAAGCTGGTTAAATCTTGATAATGAAATTTTATCTATTAAAGAGTCTTTATGGGAGGAAAATATTGATAAAACAGTCAGAGATGTCTGCTCAGGTGTTGTCGAGAAATAACCTTTTTACAGTCTATATCGTGACGCGTAACGCGTAACGCGTGACGCGAGGATAATAAACGTTCTAACAATTTGCCAGATGTTTGACTTATATCAGAAAGAAAGATAGAATATTTTTATCAGATAGATTATTGAGTGAGTGGTGAGTGGGTTTTATTAACTCACTATTCACTGTTCACTATCCAATAAATTAAAAATGAACGAGGAAATGAATATGGAAAAAAGTGGTGTTATATTGTTTACAAAGTCGTTACTCAAAGAAGCCATTTCCATTTTGCCCGGAGTTCCGGATACAGAATCTATGTCCGAAATGAAAGAGTTTTTACGAAAGAATCTTCATTTCAGTTCGGAAACAACACGTAATCGGTATGCAAATTATATTACAAAGAGATTATACCCTTCCGGTCATCCAGACAGGGCATTAAGAGCCTTTGCTTTGAAGTATGAGGGCAGGCAGGAACTGAGAGATGTGTGTTTTTATCGCCTCTGCACAGCAGAACCTGTAGTGTATAATGTTATTCACGAGCTTCTTATTCCTTCTATAGGTCATGGTAAAATAGAGAGAGATAAACTGAGAGACTATCTCAGAACATGTTTCCCTTCTTCTAAAAGTATAGGTGATGGAAGCCGGGCTATTGTGGAAGCTCTGACCGGAGCTAATATAGCGCGGTCTGACCGTACATCTTTCAGTTTCAGTTATCGTCAGGTTTTACTTCCTTCTTTTGCTTTTATTCTTCACAGTGAGTTTCCCGAACCGGGAATTTATGATATGGGTAAACTTGAAAATAACAGAGCCATTAATTCTATGCTCTGGAAACCTGATGGTATTATGACTTCTCTTTATGAACTTCGTAATCAGGGAATTATCAGTAAGATATCTGAAATCGATAGTCTTCGTCAGTTTACTACTAAATGGTCTCTGGAAGATTTTATTATTCCAGTGACAACAAATTTTGTATAGATTTTTAGCTTATAGAATTTTCTATTAATGAAGGGAGTTTCACTATGGATATAGAGAAATATGCACAGCAAATTCTCAGTGATTTACTGGTATTACCGGAAAACAAAATTATAGAGGTAGCTGATTTTGTTCAATTTTTGAAAGCCAGATCTTCTCAGCATAAGGTTATCCCATTGAGTGAGTCAGGTTTAACTCAAGAACAGGCCTTTAACTTGCGAGCAAGGCTGGGGAGTTTCGAAAATGATTGGAATACGCCTGGTATGGAGGTTTATGATGAATTATAAACAGGGTGACATTGTGTTAGTCTGGTTTCCAGAATCTAATTTATTGACAGTAAAAAAAAGACCGGCTATTATCCTCCAGATAGATAATTTGCAAACAGGATTGGATCAAGTCATTATAGGGATGATCACCAGTAATTTTTTACGTAAGGGTCATTTAAGTCGTATTTTTGTGGATATTAGCACAGAAACAGGGAAAAAAACAGGTTTGATGGGTAATTCTGTAATTATGACTGATAATATTGCTACTGTTCAATTCTCAGAGATTTATAAAAAAATCGGTTCATATAAAGAATTGGATATATTGAAAAAATCTATAAGACATACTTTTGGAGTTTAAAATGAAAATGAGAGATACGGAAATTATAGAAGCCCTGAGAAGTAAGCTTTCTGTAGATACGGGAAGGCATCTCTATGGAGTCCTTGGTAGTTATAAGAGACTCGGTGAGTTTGCAAATAAGCTTTCCCAGGCCGTAGCACCCGATGGAACACCTTTCCCTTCAACTCTGTCAGTTAATAAAGGTATTCTTTCCTCTATTCCTGATGCGGAATTTCGGGAACTGGCAGAGAATGAAGCAAAAAGACCGGAACCTACTGCCGCTCATGTAGGAAAGGCTTTCGAGAGTTTTTTACGGGCAAATCTTAAAGGTAGAGGACTTATAGTACTCGGTAGTTTAGAAATGCTTTTTGCTTATAATGTGGAATTAACACTTCTTCGAACAATGGCGGCAGATGAAGACAGGGTTCTTTTACTGTTACCGGGCCGCCGGAGCGGAGGGAAGGTTATTATGTTTCCTGATCTCGGAGAGGGATATGCTCTTCCTACAAATTTGATCGCAGATAACCATATGTGGGAACTGGAAGAATAGATTCAGATATTCTGGACTTAAAGAGTAAAAAGCTCTATAATAAAAATAAAAAGGCAGGTGTAATTATGAATCTGTCATTAAAAGTGGATTTACTTGTAAAAGAAATTCTGGATAAATTTAAAGAATTATTATTAAAAAGGGTTCGTCTGTATAAGATGATTCTTTTTGGCTCAAGAGCTCGAGGAGATTACAGTCCTTCTTGCGATATGGATGTTGTAGTACTACTGGAAGATATTTATGATGAAGAAATAATAGATTATGTAAGTGATTGTGCATGGGAAGCCAGTTTTGGACATGGTATTGTGGTTGTTTCTGTAGTTTTCTCAAAGGATGAATGGGAAAATAGTCCGGAAAGTTCTTCTTTACTCGTTCAGGCTGTAGAAAAGGAAGGAGTATTGATATAAAGCTTTTGGAAAGGAGTTTTTATTATGAATTTTGTCAGAAAAATTGCATCAAGTGATATACTGGCTAATATTATCGAAATCCCGGACAATATGAAACATAGAAATGTTGAAATCATAGTTTTACCTCTTGAATTTTCAGAGAATCAAGTTAATACAAAAGTAAAGCAAAAAAATGCCAGAGGGCTTCTAAAAAAATATAAAAATATACAATTAATATGCAGAGAACATTTAGCATGGACTGAAGCTGTGGAGGAGAAATATGCAAATAGTTGATGCAAATATTATTCTGAGATATCTCCTTGAGGATATAGAGGAACTGGCAAATAAGGCATCTGATATATTAGAAAATAATGAATTATTTATTCCAAATGAAATTATTGCTGAAGTTGTGTATGTTCTGGAAAAAGTTTATAAAGTTAACAGAAAAGATATTCAGAAATCATTAATTGAATTTTTGAACTATGAGAATATACATACACAGGATAGTGATCTTCTAAAAGAAGCTTTAGAAATTTATAGTAAGAGGCAACTGGATTTTGTTGATACCCTGCTATTGTCTTATAATAAAATAAAAAAATATACAGTGTTTACGTTTGATAAAAAGCTTATGAAACTCTTAAAGAATCAAATTTAGAAGTAAACTATCTTATGAGAAGCGAAGGAAGGAAAATAAATTATTATGGCAAAAAAAAGATATAATTCTCCGGAACAGCAGGAATTTTTAAGTTTTAAACCAGAAAAAAGAGAAATCCCGAAGATGCCGGAAGGATATTACTCGGGAGATAAACCAAATCCCAATCTTAAAGCCTTCGTGGAAGAACATATAAAAGAAAAGCCATATAATCCTGAAACAGATGATTACAATGTTCCTGCCTTTGATAAACCAATAGAAACGACAAAAGCCACTGCCATTTATAATATGCATACCTACTGGTCGAAAAAACCCCATGATGCAATAAGACAGTATATCCGCCATTACACAAAAGAAGGAGATCTTGTATTAGATCCTTTCTGCGGTTCAGGCGGAACTGCCCTTGCGGCTCTTATGGAAGGAAGAAAGGCTATTGCCATAGACAGAAGCCCTGCTGCCACTTTTATTACGAAGAATTACTGCACCCCTGTTGATGTGGAGGAATTGAGAGAAGCTTTCGAGGAGTTAAAGAAGAAGGTAAAGCCTGAGATTGACTGGCTTTATGAAACGAAATGCGACAGGTGCGGAGGCAGGGCCACTACTGCCTATACTGTTTATTCCCAGGTGTTCAGGTGTCCGAGATGTTATGAGAAAGTTCCACTCTTTGATTGTGTTGAAGCGGAGAGTAAGACTTTGAAGGGGAAAGCCAAAAAAATAAAGGTCTGTCCTTACTGTTATAAGAGTGGTTTTATGGAAGAGATAAGCACAAGGGATGAGAAGTTCGGTGCTGTGCCGGTTCTTGTGAGTTATATCTGTGAGGGAGGGTGTAAACCTGCAAGAGATGAGAGACGCCATAATGATGAATATGAGAAGAAGAGAGAGTATTTTAAGAAGTATGATCTGGGGAAGATAAAGGAGATAGAAGGGAAAGAGATTCCTTACTGGTATCCGAATGACAGGATGATGAATGTGCCGGAGGAGCAGGAAAGGTGGGGGGTGAAATGGAGAGCAGGGACGAGTAATTTCAGGACAGTGGATGAGCTTTTTACAAAGAGGAATCTGTGGGCGCTGGCCGTGATAAAAAAAGTAGCTTCTGATTTCCTATATCAAGATATTTTGTATTTTACCATTACGGGTGCTTCTTTACATTGTTCAAAAATGGCTACTCATAAAGAAACTGGCGGTGGTTTTATGATGGGTACTTATTATTTACCTCAAATTTATAAAGAAAGAATGGTATTAGAAACCTTTACCCGTAAATTTAATGAAAATACTAAAGGGTTAAATGATATTAGTTACATGGCTAAATTAAATATATCAACTCAATCAACCGTTATATTAAATAATCTACTTAATAATTCTTTAGATTATATTTTTACCGATCCTCCCTATGCAGACAAAATCCAATACGGCGAACTCAACTTCGTCTGGGAAGCCTGGCTTGGTTTAGATACTCACTGGCATGACGAAGAAATAATAGTAAACGAAGTAAGAGGAAAAACAGAAAAAGACTGGGAAAATATGATGAGACAGTCTATGAAGGAATGTTACAGAGTCCTCAAACCCGGCAGATGGCTTTCTCTATGCTATCACGACACTTCAGAAGGCACCTGGTCTCTCATTCAGGACATTATGGCAGAAGCGGGATTTGTTGCAGACAGATCGGATTCTGCTCTTTTCATAGATACAGGCCAGAAATCATATAACCAGTTAACGGCAGATAAAGTTACAAAACGTGATCTCGTCATAAATTTCCGCAAACCGAAACCTTCGGAAATATACGGAAGTGATTTCAC
>JBEHWO010000047.1:0-25793 GCA_040217695.1 Vulcanimicrobiota bacterium
ATTTTGTCATTGCGAGGAGCGGAGCGACGAAGCAATCCCAACAGTTTCTGTTGTAATAATGGGATTGCTTCGCTTCGCTCGCAATGACAGATTTTTCTGTATTTTTTGCGTAAGTCCTGTTTCATAACTTATTTGAAATTAAGTGCTTCGTGACGCATTACGCGTCACACGAGAATTATCTGTGATTTGTTATGAACTAAACTATAAAAATTTTCCTGCAGTTCTCACAGGAGAAAAAAATAAAAAATCCTGCAGGATTTTGTTAACATTATGTTAAAACATATTTGGATTATTATAGTTTATTTTATAGCTTAGTAGAATTTAATTAGAGTGAAAAGTGAATAGTGAAAAATGAAAAGAAATTTCTCACTATTCACTAATTACTTTTCGCTTCTTCTTATTGACCTGAGCATAAGCATATAATAAAGAGCTTCCTCCCGTCACGCGTTACGCGTCACGAGAGCAGTTATGTATTATTTATGCTCATCTCAGTAATTATAGATTGTTATGAAACTAGCTATATTCTATATTGAAAAATTAAAGGAGACAGAAACTATGGACAAAGCATTTATAACATCTCTGAAATCATCGGGCATAAAATTTATCCGTATACTCTGGTGTGATAATGCCAATATAATCAGAGGAAAGGCAATACATATAGATACACTGGAAGAGAATATGACTCATGGCGTGGGAATCTCTGCGGCACAGCAGGCAATTCCTGTAATGTATGATGCAGTGGTTCCAGGGGCAGGTCTCGGGCCTGTAGGTGAGGTAAGGCTTGTACCTGACTGGTCAAGTTTCAATCCCCTTCCCTATGCTACTGCCCATGCCAGAGTAATGAGCGATATGAAACAAAAAGGTAAAAACTGGCCCTATTGTTCCCGTCTCTTTCTCAAAAAAATGATCACCGAAGCAGAAAAAGAAGGTATAGAGATTAAAACAGCATTTGAGAATGAATTTTATCTCTTAAAAACAGAAACTGATGAAATCATACCTGTAGATTACACAGGTTTTGCCTCTACCCTGTCAATGGATATAAATCAGCATGTTATAAATGAAATAGCAGAAAATCTCATAGCCCAGGGTATGATTGTAGAACAGTATTATCCGGAATCGGGGCCGGGACAGCAGGAAATATCCATACGCTATACAGACCCGTTAAAAGCAGCAGACAATCAGATAGCCTTTCGGGAAACAGTGAGAGCCGTTGCGTCACATCACGGATTGAAAGCCTCTTTTCTGCCAAAAATCTTCCTGGATAAAGCAGGCAGCGGCTGTCACATACATCTGAGCCTGTGGAAAAATAATAAAAACCTTGTGCCTAACTCCAGAGAATCCTATGGATTATCAAAAATAACAAAGTCCTTTATTGCAGGACTGCTCCATCATATGCCTGCCCTTATGGCAATAACAACACCTTCTACAAATTCGTACAGGCGAATAAAACCTCATTACTGGAGCGGAGCCTTCCGGTGCTGGGGCGTGGATAACCGTGAAGCTGCAGTAAGAGTTATAACAGACCCGGAAACAAATTCATGCAAACAGTTTGAATTCAAACCATCGGATGCCACGGCAAATCCCTATCTTGCCATGGGAGCAATCATTGCAGCAGGTATTGACGGTATAAAACAGAAAATGGAAATACCTTCGCCTGTAAATATAGATCCGGGCAATCTGTCAGAAGAAGAAAGAAAATCTGCCTCCATAGATAAACTTCCTTCAGATCTCGGCTCTGCCCTGGAATATCTTACAGCCAATAGAATCCTTCTGAATGCCCTTGGTGCAGAACTTTCAGGTGCCTATCTCGCAGTCAGAAGAAGTGAATGGGAAAATATGTCAGGATACGAACTTGCCGATGAAGTGGAATTATTAATGGAAAAATATTAGAGAGTGCAAGGTGTTTTGCATAGAGTTATCAGAGGCGAATCCAGGATAGACCATTATATAGAGACATGTAAAAATTCTCGTAAAAAGTAAAAGATATAGTATACAATTTCAAAAAAAAATGTTTTTTTATAAATATTATGTCTAAAACAGGTAAATACATGGTAAAATAAATATGTATATTTTATTTATGTATAGGTAAACATGAAGATTATAAAACATAATGAACTTATAGATTACCTTTCAGACCCCCTGATGAAAGAGATCGCACAAAAAGTCCTCTCAGACGAAAGGCTTACGGAAGAAGAGGGGATTTTTCTGTTTCAGTATGAACATATCTTTGAGACTGGCCTTCTTGCAGATTTCATAAGAAGAAAAAAAATCGGAGATTTTGCTTTTTACGGAAACAATCTGAATATAAACCATACAAATATCTGTGAAAAAAAATGTCCCATATGTGCTTTTTCGAAAGATGAGGGAGAAGAAGGTGCCTATATTATGACACTCGATGAAATCTTTAAAAAAGTAGAAACTTACAGAGACTCAGGTATAGAAGAAGTACATATAGTCGGAGGGGTAAATAAATATATAACTCTCTCATATCTTGAAGAAATGTTTTCAGGAATAAAGAGAATAAATGAAAAATTTCACATACAGGCCCTTACAGCGGTAGAATATGATTATATATCCAGTAAAGAAGGAATTTCTTTAGATAATGTATTTAAGAGACTGAAAAAAGCGGGGCTCGGCTCCGTCCCCGGAGGAGGGGCAGAAATATTCAATCGTGAAATAAGAAACATCATAGCTCCTGAAAAAATTTCAGGCGACAGGTGGCTGGAAGTATCAGAACAGGCACATATACAGGGGATACATACAAATGCCACTATGTTATACGGTCATATTGAATCATATGGCGACAGAATAGACCATATGGTGAAATTAAGAGAAGTTCAGGATAAAACAGGAGGATTTATGGCTTTTGTTCCTCTTACGTTTCATCCTTATAATACGGAATTCGAACATATGGTAAAAGAAAAAACAGATATTTATGACATCCTGAAAGTAATAGCCGTTTCCCGTCTTATGCTGGATAATTTTGACCATATAAAAGCACTGTGGATGTATATGGGACAGGAATTTATAGAAATAGCTCTTCATATGGGTGCCGATGATCTGGGAAGTACATCAATAGAAGAACAGATCGTTAAATCTGCCGGCGGGAAAACCAAAAATATCATGAAAAATGAAGATTTTGAAGATATTATTATAAAAAGCGGTTTTGTACCAAGAAGAGTGGTAAGTAATTATGGAATATAAATTATCGGATCTTATCGACCTGTCGAAACTTAAAAATTTAATAGAACTTTTCAATAAAATTTCACCTGTCGCTACAGCTATTATAGATGAGAACGGTAATATTCTTATTGCCACGGGATGTCAGGATATATGCAGGAAATTCCATCTTGCCAATCCTATTTCCTGTAAAGAATGCCGGGAAACCCATAATAATATAAAAGCATATCTGCAGGAAAACAAACATATGGAATATAAATGTCAGAACGGTCTGTGGAATGTGGCCTTACCTGTTATAATTACGGGGAAACACCTGGCTACTATTTCTCTGGGACAATTTTTTTATGAAGGTGAAGAACTTGACATAGATTTCTTCAGTTCCAGGGCAAAAAAATTTAATTTCCCTCATGACGAATATATGGCAGATCTGAAAAAAATACCCTGTTTTACAAAAGAAAAAGTAAAAAATATAATGGAATATCACATGGCATTGATAAATTTTATTATAGACAGAGGACTCAGCTATTTAAGACAGATTAAAGCGGAAAAAAACCTCCAGGAAAGCAGGGATCGTTTTCATTATCTCGTAGAATCCACAAGTGACTGTATATGGGAGATAAATGAAAAAAATGAATATACCTATATAAGTCCAAATATAACTGAACTGCTCGGTTATAATGAAGAGGAAATACTGGGCACAACACCTCTGGCACACATACCGGAAGAAGAAGCAAAGAGAATACAGGAAATATTTACCCATATAGCAGAAGCAAAAAAATCTTTTAAAAATCTTGAGAATATAACATTACATAAAAATGGTCATGAAGTTATTATAGAGACAAGCGGAGTGCCCATGTTTGATACGGAAGCACATTATTCCGGATACCTGGGTATAGCCCGTAATATTACAGACAGAAAAAAAGCTGAAAAAGCACTTATTGAAAGTGAGCAGAGATACAGAGAACTGACTGATTTACTGCCTCAGACAGTTTTCGAACTTGATCTTAAAGGAAATTTTATCTTTGTAAACCGTTATGCCTATGAAGCTACAGGTTATTCTCCGGAAGATGTAAAAAAAGGACTTAATGTTCTTGAAATAATTGTACCGGAAGACAGGGAAAAAGCAATGAATAATATAAAAGAGGTACTGACAGCAGGCAGACAGGGCGGATGTGAATATACAGTTCAGAGAAAAGACGGTACAAGATTTCCGGTTATATCATATTCTTCTCCAATCATAATAGAAGGCAGACCTGCAGGTCTCAGGGGCATTGTCGTAAATATTACGGAGCAAAAAAAAGCTGAAGAAGAAAGAAGAAAGCTGGAAATACAATTACTTCAGTCTCAAAAACTTGAAAGTCTGGGGATACTGGCAGGAGGCATAGCCCATGATTTCAACAATATCCTCACAGGAATACTCGGATATGCAGATCTGGCCCTTATGGAAACAGCAAAAGATTCTCCGATAAAAGAATATATACAGCAACTTGTAATATCAGCACGCCGGGCTTCTGAGCTTACGAAACAAATGCTTGCATATTCCGGTATGGGTAAATTTCTTATCAAACCTGTCAATCTCTCTGAAGTCGTTAAAAACATGTCTAAATTACTGGAAATTTCCGTTTCAAAAAAATGTTTATTAACGTATAATCTGTCTGAAGATATTCCCATTATAGAAGGAGATATTGCACAGATACAGCAGATAATCATGAATCTGACTATAAACGCTTCTGAAGCCATAGAGGATAACGGTGATATTACGATATGTACAGGCATAATAAATTATGACAGAATATGTATTTCAGGTATTATGGGAGAAAATTTGAAAGAACATGACTATGTATATCTGGAAATAAAAGATACAGGTATCGGAATGACAGAGGAAATTCAGAATAAAATATTCGATCCCTTTTTTACTACCAAATTCACAGGAAGAGGTCTGGGACTCGCAGCAGTAATCGGTATAGTAAGAGGACATAACGGAACTATAAAAGTATCAAGCACCCACGGCTCCGGTTCAGTTTTTACGGTATTCTTCCCTGTGTCGGACAAATTTGAAAGCAACAATATAAGAAAAAACATAATTAATCATATAAAAGATACTGTTCTTGTCATAGATGACGAAAAGACAGTGCTATCGGTAGCAGAAGCAATGTTAAAAAAACTGGAATTCAGTGTATTGACAGAAAATGACAGCAGAAAAACTCTTGATATATTCAAAAATTATAAAGAGAAAATTTCTCTTGTTCTTCTGGATATGACCATGCCATATATGGACGGTTCGGAAGTATTTAAACAATTAAAGAGTATAAAACCTGATGTAAAGGTTATACTTACCAGCGGATATAATGAGCAGGCTGCCATAAACCATTTTACAGAAAAAGAACTGGCCGGTTTTATTCAAAAACCTTATACTGTAGAAGAACTGAAACAGGTCATAGAAAAGGTTATGATATCGTGACGCGTAACGCGTGACGGGAGCAAAAACCTCATGTCATGCCTACATAAGTTAAAAAAAATTATTTGTTTTTTCTGAAATATCTCAATATTTTACTATATATTCTTTCTTTATGGTTATCTTTGTTTCTCCAGTCTGAAATAATGTTCTTCACCGTGCTGGAAATATTCTTCTCTTTAAAATCCAGGGCTTTCTTCATTTCTCTGGCATCCCTGTATCTGTCTTCCACTTTATTTTGAAGGCTCTTCAAAATAACCTTCTCAAGCTGTGGAGATATGGAAGGATTTGCCTCTCTCAATGGCTCAAAATGAAGCGTTTCCGGTTCTATACCTGTAAGGAGGTGATGCATTGTAGCTCCAAGAGAAAATATATCAGATCTCTTTTCAGGTTTACCTCTGTACTGTTCTAAAGGAGAATAACCGGCAGTTCCTATTACAGTTTTCGGCCCATCACTGTCATGTTGCAGAGTTCTCGCGATACCAAAATCTACCAGTCTTACCATACCGTCTTTCTGAAGCATAATATTACCCGGTTTCAAATCTCTGTATATAACAGGGGGATTCTGATTATGAAGATAATCAAGTACTTCAAGAATCTGTCTGGCCCATTCTATGACACGCTCTTCAGGAAGTCCGGGGGTACCGTCCTTAATAAGTATTTTCAGCAAATCCTCTCCGTCTATAAAATTCATTACAAGATAATATCTTCCGCCATAAACAAAATAATCGGAAACTTTTGGTATGCCGGGATGATCCAGTCTGGCAAGTATAAGGGCTTCTCTTTTAAACCAGTCAGTGAGCTGTTTCTGCACATCAGGTGTATTCGGAGGAGGAAGGAGTTCTTTTATCGCACATAAAGAATTCAACTTTTCATCAAGTGTCTTATATACGGCTCCCATACCTCCTGACTTTATCAGCGCAAGAACCTTATAGCGGCATCCGAGAAGAGTATCAACCTTCAGAGTACCCATACAGGGAGGCGTTACAGGATGACTCAGTAAAGGTTTACCGCACTTACTGCAAAATTTCGATATTTCTCTATTTTCATATTTACAATTGTCACAGATTAAAGACATGTTATAAGTCGTAACGCGTGACGCGTGACGCGTGACGCGAAATTCATCCATTATTATTTAGATAAATTGCTTCTACATAGTTTTCATCTAAAGCTTTATTTTACACCATTAAAAATGAAGATTACTATACGTTAAGTTTATTACAATATATCATTATAGCAGATTTAAATAGAAAATAAAGTAACTATAAAATTATATGAATTTTTGGTATAATTTTATAGTTGCTTTCATAAAATATCCATAAATAATGACCTCGTAATGCGTAATGCTTAATGCGCAGGGATATAAACCCGTGACGCATTACGCGTAACGCGTCACGACACATTAAATTATAATAAGGTATGAAATAAACTATAATTATGTATAATTATAAAAACCCGGCCAATCTTCATGTAACGCGCCACGCGTTACGCGTTACGCTTCTTATAATATCAGTCTTGATATCATTATTCCATTCATCCTGTACTTCCGGCAAAGGGCCGGCACAGTTCAAGACGTCCATATCCATATCTGATATATTGAAAGACCATAGTACAGAGGGGTTTGAACTTGCTATTAAACCACGAATTTTCTCTTTCCCTTCAGATCATGGCCCTCATGAAACATTTAAAACAGAATGGTGGTATTTTACAGGTAATTTAGATACAAAAGAAGGAAGACACTTCGGTTATGAACTTACCTTTTTCAGAACGGCTCTTTCGTCAAAAACACAGGAAAGAAAATCAAAGTGGGCATCGAAAAACATATATATGGCCCATTTTGCCATAAGTGATGTTAAGAACAGAGATTTTTATGCTTTTGACAGGTTCAGCCGTGACGGACTTTCACTGGCAGGTGCACAGACTTTTAAAATATGGCTTGAAGACTGGGTTGCATTAAGAGAAAATAAACTTATAACTTTAAGTGCTTCAGAAAAAAATGTTTCTATCAATCTTACCATGTCAGAAAACAAACCTGTAATACTTCAGGGGAATAAGGGGTTGAGCATGAAAGGCCCTTCCAGAGGTAATGCATCATATTATTACTCCTGTACAAGATTGAATACAGAAGGAATTATAAAAATAAACAATAACAATTTTCATGTACATGGCCTGAGCTGGATGGACAGAGAATGGAGCACGAGTACTCTGGAAGAAAACCAGGTCGGATGGGACTGGTTTGCCATTCAACTATCAGACGGCAGAGAAGTTATGTACTATCAGATAAGAAAAAAAGACGGCTCTGCCGAATCTCTCAGCAACGGAACTCTGATAAATACCGATGGTTCAGGTAAATTTCTTTCACTGAATGATGTAAAACTGCAGGTAATTGATTACTGGAAAAGTTCTGACGGTAAAGCAATATACCCGTCCGAGTGGTATTTAAACATTCCGAAAGAAAAAATAAAACTCCACATTATACCATATATGCCTGACCAGGAACTAAATCTTACAGTAAGATACTGGGAAGGTGCCGTAAAAGTTACAGGAACATGGCAAGAGAAAAATATTTCAGGTAACGGATATGTTGAACTAACAGGTTACAGTCAATAAAGGAATATAGAAAATTCTTACCGGCATATTAAAAATTGCTAATTATTGACTAATAATTATTTAATGATATAATGATAGAATTTTAACGTCCCGAGTCGTGAGTCGTGAGTCGTGAAAAGTAAGTGGCGAACTGTGTTTGCCCGGTATACGGTAAAAATACGCATCACGCATCACGCATTACAACACCACCTGTTATACGTTATCCGTCACGATTATTATAAGTGTGTGTAACATAATAAAAATTCGGTACATAAAGGAGAGAAAACATTGCGTATTATAGATTTAGAGATATTAATAGCCGTACTGATCATTGCAAGAGTTCTTATAAACCCTTCCAGGATTGCCAAAAAATGGAAAGACATAACAAAAGAATATCTTGATTCCATAATTACATCTGCTCTCATAGCACTGTTTTTAATAACCTATATCGTAAGGACGTCCTATATACCTTCAGGTTCTATGAAACCGACCTTTGTTCCTGTAGACTACATACTGGTAAATAAATTCATCTACAGATTCAGTGATCCTCAGAGAGGAGATATAATAGTATTTCGCCCGCCACACAAAGAAAATAGCCCTGACTACGTAAAAAGGCTTATAGGCCTTTCCGGTGAAACAATAGAAGTGAAAGACGGCACTGTATTAATAAACGGACAGCCGCTTAAAGAAGATTACATACCGGAGGACCAGAAACCATGGTATAATTACGGTCCCGTAAAAATACCGGAAGACAGTTATTTTATGATGGGTGATAACAGAAATAACAGTGAAGACAGCCATGTATGGGGATTTCTTCCCAGAAAAAATATTGTAGGGAAAGCATTCTGTATCTTCTGGCCTGCCTGGAGAGCCAAATTATTATAATCTGTATTCCGCTGTTTCACTTAAAGATCTTCTTGAAGGCATAGAGGGTTCTTCTGCCGGAAAACCTGTGGGAATAATGGCTACCGGTCTGAATTCATTCCAGTTCAATCCAAGCAATTCCGCTGCTTCTACCTCATCAAAAGCACCTACCCATACAGACCCGAGACCGAGAGCAGTAGAGGCAAGAAGCATATTCTCTATGGCAGCACCTGTATCATGTAGCGTAAATAATTCTGTTCCTCTTTTTCCATATGGAGCAATCCGTCCTGTATCACAGCAAACAACTATAAGTAAAGAGGCATTCCTGACACATTCCTGATTCCACGCTGCCATAGCAAGATTCTCTATTAACGTTTTATTCCTCACAACTATAAAATACCAGCTCTGTAAATTGCCGGCAGAAGGAGCCAGGATAGCAGCTTCAAGAATCTTATTTACATAATCATCGGGCACATATTCTGATGTAAATTGCCTTATACTTCTTCTTTTTCTTATAGCTTCAAATAGTTCCATCAAAACCACACTCCTTAATATTTTTTTATGTTATAATTATATCATGAGTCGTGAGTTGTGAGTAGTGAGTCGTGAAAAGTGAAAAGTGGAACTTACCCGTCACGCGTCACGATTATAATGAACAGTGAGTAGTGAAAAGTTACATTATCCTTCACCCTTCTCATATAAAAAACTTCTACAGTCAGGAGAATCATTTATGAAACATGTAAAGCTTGGCTTTATTAATTATACAAATACTGTCCCTGTCTATTACGGTCTTCTTACAGGGAGAGTCAAATTCGAAGGACATATTATTAAAGAGATACCGGGAAAACTGAACAGAATGTTACAGGGAGGAGAACTCCATATAAGCCCTGTTTCTTCTATAGAATATGCCAGATATCAGAAAGATTATTATTTGTTAAATAATTTTTGTATAAATTCTACAGGTTATGTAAAAAGCGTATTGCTTGTAAGTAAATATCCGATAGAAGAACTGAATGATAAAATCATAGGTCTTACCCCTGCCAGTGAGACATCAAGAGCTCTTCTTAAAATCCTCTTTTCAGATTACTATAATATAAAACCTGTATATACAGATCTGAAAAAGACTACTCTAACAGAAGAACTGGTAGCCGGAGCTCTTTTGATAGGGGATGATGCTCTGAATTTTGCCAATTCGGATTATCCATACTCTTTCGACCTTGGCGATCTGTGGAAAAAGAATACAGACATGCCTGTAGTATTTGCAGTATGGGCAGTAAGAAAGAATTTTGCAGACAAATACCCGCAATCGGTAAGAGAAGTAGAAAAACTTCTTTCTGAATCCTATGAATACGGGCTCCATAATAAGGAAGGTATTATAGAATTTGCAAAATCAATATGTCCTGAACCTGAGTGCACCTATAAAGATTATTTCAGGCACCTGGGATATAATTTTACAGAAGAAAAAAGAAAAGCTCTTCTATTTTTCTATGAAAAGGCTTCAAAACTCGGCTTATGTGAGGTCTGTAATAAACTGGAATTTTTCATGTAAATATATGAATCGTGAGTAGTAAATAAAGTTTTTACTTACTACTCACGACTCGCTGTTAAAATATTGGCAATAAGGTTGCCAGGAACCTGAGTCCTATACAGAGAAGTCCTGCCAGTAAAAGGACAGCACCCCAGATTCTGAAAAGATTATCACTTTTCTCTATAAAAAGTTCCATCCAGTCTTTCATTTTCCATGGAAATGCTACATAGAGGATCCCTTTTATCACAAAAATTATACCGATAACCATAAGAACAAAATTTCTAATCAAATGTAAATCAACTCCTTTCCCTGCTGTTATTTTACCATAAACAGAGGGAAAAATAAATATGATTGATTTAAATATTCATTTCTACTATAATATCTTCAATAATATTCTGCCGAGGTTAGCATAAATAATAAATATATGCTCTCGTGACGCGTAACGCGTGACGGGAGGAAGACCTTTATTAAATGCTTATGCTCAGGTCAGTAACTATAAAAATAACAGATGAACGCTCACAAAGAAAGGATATTTATGGATTTCAGTACAAGTATAAAAGAAGAGGAATATATTTTAAAGGTAAAAGAATTTATAAGTGACAGAATCAAACATAATATCTCTGCATGGTATAGAAATGAAACATTTCCCCTTTCCATTTTAAAAAATATCTACTCTGAGGGGCTTATGGGCTTTTATGAAGCAGGACATAAAATGGAACAGGAACCAATGGCCAACAGTATAATACTCTATGAAAAACTTTCAGAAATATCACCGGGATTTGCAATGGCCTTATTATGCCATGCTCAGATAGGACTGTATATTCTCTACAGATGGGGCAATATCTGGCAGAAGCAGGAATTTATGCTTCCCGGTATTTACGGGCAAAAGCTGGTCTGTTTCGCAAATACCGAACAGGATGCAGGCAGTGATGTTTCTTCCATTAAAATGCAGGCAAAAAGGGTTAAAGGAGGATTTATTCTTTCCGGAGAAAAAATTTACGTAACAAACGGAGCCAATGCAAATATAATTATTGTCTCTGCAATAACAGATCGCGAAGCCCTTGAAAAAAAACACAGTATGTCTCTCTTTGTTCTGGATGAAAGAAATACAGAGATAAAAAGAACTCTTCTGAAGAAATCAATATGGGCGCCTTCAAATCTGGCAAAACTTACCTTTAACGATTGTTTTGTTCCTGAAGAAAATATTCTCGGAAATATGAATAACGGGTTTCAAATTATGATGAAAGCCTTTAATTCTGCGCGTATATCAATGTCAGCACTGAACCTTGGCACCGCTCTCGGGGCCTATAAGCTTGCCCTGAGTCATGCCTGTGAAAGAAAAGTATTCGGTTCTCCCATATTCGAACATCAGGCAAAATCATTTGAATTTGCAGAACACCTTACAAAACTTGAAGCATCCAGGTTGTTGATAAAAAAAGCAGCATGGATGAGAGATACGGGGCAGAAATACGTGCTCAATTCCTCAATAGCCAAATACTTTACCATTGAAACTGCAAAATCCATAACAGGTTGGTCCGCAGAAATCCTCGGAGCCAGATCGATTCTCCTGGATCACCCTGTAAATAAATATACTATAGACACAATGGGCTCGGTCCTCGGGCTCGGTACAGGGGATATTCAAAAATTAATCATAGCAAGATTTATGCATATGTGGGATAACTGGGAGTAAATTACAGTGACCAGTGACCAGTGACCAGTGACCAGTGAAAACTTATATTACATATAGTAATGTAATACCTGTCATAGCCTGATAACTGATAACTGCTCACTGATCACTGAAAAGGGGTGAATATAAAACATGGGCATTACAGATAAACTGGAAAAAATGATGGAAAATATAATGGATAAAATAGGAGGGGTATTTTCAGGGGGTAAGATACATCCTGTTGAAATTGCCAGGAAAGCTGTACAGGAACTGAAGAGAAATCAGAAGGTAAGCGTCTCTCAGACCTATGTTCCGAATATATATGAGATAATCCTTAACCCTGATGATCAGAAAGAACTTCTCATATATGAAGAGGCAATAATACCGGAAATAAAAGAATATATCATGGATTATATAAACAAAGAAGATCTCTCCATTATGGGAGAACTTGTTATAGATTTGCAATCAGAAGAAACTATGGAACAGGGAAAATTCGAGGTAAAAAGTCAGGTAAAAAAAGGAAAATTGCCGGAACCGGAACTGGAAAAAACTGCAGTAAGAAAAATGCCTGTTCTGTCAGCCATATGGGCAGAGATAAAAGAAGGGCCGGAAAAAGGTAAAACCTTTCCTCTTATGGAAGGAGTAAATATAATAGGGCGGAAAGAGGAACATCAGATAAAAATTTCCGGCCCGGATATTTCAAGAACGCACGGTGCAATTCACATAGAGGGAAGCTGTATAATGATTGAAGATCTGGGAAGCACAAACGGAACCTATGTGAATGGAAAAATTATAAAAGAAAAAACACAGCTGAAAAAAGAAGATTTTATATCTCTCGGTGATACGGTAATAGAAATTAAATCGTAATGCGTGATGCGTAATGCGTAATGCGTAATGCGTGATACGTGATGCGTATCAGAACAGGACTGAATATGAATCTATTTTTGCTTGAACTTTTAAGATATGTTTTTCTTATTTTTATATATATATTTCTTTACAGAGTAACGGTAACAATAATGAAGGATATATCCCTGGCGGGACAGGATAAATCTGCAGGATGGCTTTCTGTCATAAAAAGTAATTACAAAGGTCTTTCTGAAGGAGAAAAAATACATATGATCACTCCTTTTCAGATAGGGAAAAAAAACAACAATAATCTCGTTATTAACAATGAATACATATCACATAGCCATGTAATTATTTATTCCCGCAATAAAGAAATATGGATAGAAGATCTTGGAAGTACAAACGGAACATTATTAAATGAAAACCCTCTTAAAATGCCGATGGTTTTAAAAGATAATGACAGAATAGACATAGGCGGTTCAGTAGTTTTTGAATTTTTGAAGGGGTAATTCAGCTGGAGCAGTATCAGGAGCTACGCCTCACAAATAAAAATGTTTAAATATCTAAAAATAAGACAGACAGAAAGATTTCTTATATTTCTGGCAATCATAACAGTTGCCTTCGGATTTTATCTTGTATTTAAAGCCATTCCTCCCGGATCGGAATTTTTCATCAGATATCCTTTAATAATAGCCTTACTGTTCATTATTACTCATATTATCCTCTGTTTTGTTCGACCTGACACAGATGAAATAATTCTGCCACTTATTACCTTTATGTCAGGCCTGGGATTGATTCTCATATATCGTATCGAACCATCACTTGCATTAAAACAGTTTATCTGGATGACAGTAAGTATTGTCTCTATGTGGATTACGGTTATTGTGTTAAGGAAATATAATTTTCTTGAAAAATATACCTATCTCTGGGCTTTAACAGGCATATTTCTTCTCATAATAACAATCATGTTTGGAACAGAAGTAAACGGAGCAAAACTATGGATTAAATTCGGAGCAATTAATTTTCAACCGGTAGAAATTGTAAAATTCATGCTTGTACTGTTTCTTGCAAATTATTTAAGTGCCCATCAAAAATTACTTGTAGCAAAAAGTAATGTGCCGGGATGGTGGAGAATAAATATACGTTATTTCATTCCTCTCATAATAATCTGGACTCTGTCCCTTCTCATACTCATATTCCAGAGGGATCTCGGCATGGCTCTTCTGTTATTCGGCATATTTATAACTATGTTCTATACAGCCACAGGAAGAGGTGATTACTGTCTCGCCGGAATTATCATGTTTTTTTTAGGAGCCTATGGATGTTACTGTAAATTTACTCATTTCCAGATAAGAGTATCTTCATGGTTGAATCCATGGATTGATATGGAAAACAGAGGGTACCAGATAACACAGGGGCTTATGGCAATAGGTTCCGGAGGTATATGGGGTAAAGGTCTCGGTCTCGGAGAACCGACATGGATTCCTGCAGTAGAAACGGATTTCATATTTTCCGCCATAGGAGAAGAACTGGGCCTCCTTGGAAGCACGGCAGTATTGATATGTTATATGATTCTTATAGGCCGCTCTATCACAATGGCCATGAAATCAAAAAATATGTTCAGAAAAATTCTTATAACAGGTATAACAGCTGTTTTTACGGTACAGACCTGGGTCATAGTAGGGGGAGTAATTAAACTCATCCCTATGACAGGCATAACCCTTCCTTTTATAAGTTACGGAGGAAGTTCGTTACTGTCAAATTTTATTGCTATCGGTATATTACTCGGTCTGAGAGAAACTTCAAAATATGATTATACTTAGTTACGTGACGCGTAACGCGTGACGGGAGGAGACGAAAACACACCGGGAATGACAACAGTTAGCGGGTAATAAGGTTCAGCGAATAGTAAACAGGAGAACTACGCGTAACGCGTCACGCGTCACGCGTTACGTAAATAATTATGAACGTTAACAAAAACCTGAGAATATTATCCAGAATCTTCATAATTCTCTTTTTATCTCTCATTATAATGAATTCTTACTGGGCTGTATGGAGAGAAAAAGATCTCACGTCTATGACACAGAATCCCAGAAACAGAGAAAATTTAAATCAAAGAGGAAAATTTCTGGGAAGAGATGGCACTGTATTTGCAAGAAGTGAAAATAGAAAAAGGATTTATCCACGGGGAGAATTAACTTCCCATATTACAGGCTACCTTGATCCTTTACTGGGGAAGGCAGGACTTGAGGATACATGTGATGATATATTGAGAAGCCATGCCTTCCCATTTTCTATAGAAGGTTTTAAAGAAAGATGGCTTGAAGGACATCCGAAAGGTTATAATATATATCTTACAATAGACAGTAATCTCACGAAAGTGGCTTATGATTCACTCGGTAATAACAGAGGTGCTGTGGTGGCAATGAAGCCGCAGACAGGTGAAATACTTGTTATGGTCTCAAAGCCCGGCTTTGATAATAATAATCTGGAGAAAAACTGGAAAGTTTATCAAAAAGATTCTAATTATCCCCTTTTAGACAGAACCGTCCAGGGACGTTATGCTCCCGGCTCAATATTTAAAGTTCTCGTACTCTGTGCAGCCCTTCAGGAAGGAGCGGTAAAAGAAAGCGATACCTTTGACTGTCCCGGCTATACAGACATAGACGGACACAGATTTTTTTGCAGCCACACCCACGGGCACCAGAGCCTCACTCAGGCTCTTGCCAATTCGTGCAACGTAGCTTTTTCCTCTATAGGATTAAAACTGGGGAAAAAAAGTCTCCTCAAATATTTCGATGATTTTCTGGGCCATGATTACAATATAAAACTCCCTGTTTTACACTCCAAACTCACTGAAAAAAATCTATTCAGCAACACTCTTATTGCACAGACATCTTTCGGACAGGGTGAACTGGCCATTACCCCCTTTGAAGCATGCTTTATCGCTTCTGCTGTCGCAAATAAGGGAAAAATCATGTATCCTGTAATTATAAAAGAAATAAGAGATTCAAAAAATAGATTAATAGAAAAAAAATCAGGTCATGTAATGACAGATTGTATATCTTCAGATACTGCAGGCTCTGTGGCAAAAATGATGGAAGCTGTTGTAAATGAAGGGACAGGATACAGAGCATCTATAGAAGGTATCAGAGTGGCAGGCAAAACAGGAACTGCAGAACATCCGGGAGGAGCCAATAATGCATGGTTTATAGGATTTGCACCGGCAGATAATCCGGAGATTGCAGTATCTGTTATTGTAGAAGAAGGAGGCACGGGAGGAGAAGCTGCCGCTCCGATTGCAGGTGATGTAATAAGAAGTTATTTAAAAGGAGAGAAATGAAATAAAATTTTGTAACCTTCCATTATCTTTCAACCTCAGGAAGCTCTATTCCTTATTCTAGAAACAGGTCCGACCATGGTTTAAATAAATTAACCGTTATAGTTTCGGATTTAAATATCCATAGTGTCTTCTTTTATGGCCATAGCATAAATTTTATTTTTACACAGTTTTTTAAGGACATTCTCAGGAATATGAAAGGAAGCAAATGCAGGGATTAACTTTTTTCCTTTATACTCAGGAAAGTATTCAAAGAATTCTCCACTTTTAATAAATTATCTATTTCTCTGTAAAAACTCCGGCCAGATCGATTTCAAGACCTTCAAATCCATCTAACTGTATCTTATCTTCTTTATTATATTCTTCAGGACGGCTATATTGAGACTGCTCATTCAATTTAAATACAAAAACTGATTTTTCTTCAGGATCAACTATCCAGTATTGTTTTACTTTATTCTTTTCATAAAGCCTCTGTTTTCTGATGAAATCTTTCGAAGCAGTTGAAGGAGACAGTATCTCAATAACTATATCAGGTGCTCCTCTGCATCCTTTCCTGCTTATTTTATTTTTATCACATACAATAATTATATCAGGCTGTACTACATCATAAACTTTATCATCACCGTCAAGACTATCTGAAGGAAAAGAAACATCAAAAGGGGCAGTATAAACCCTGCAGGTTTTATTTTGAAAATAATTATAAAATTTACTTGACAAAATAACACTCAGTTCCTGATGAACATCGGAAGGAGATGCCAGATTATACAATCTGCCTTCAATTATCTCCCACCTCTCCCGGCTGTCCCATGAAAGATAATCTGCGTAACTGTAATATTTTTGCTTTTTTTCAGGTAAAGCCATTCAGATCACTTCTTTAACTTAATTTTAATAATATTATAGCATAAAAAATATTATGGAGCAAAATTGATTACCGAAAAACATAAAAAATACTCCTGTTTCTGGCAGGAGTATTTTTCAGTTTACAGAAACAAATTACTTACTGTCCATCACCAAAATTCTTCCCCACTGAGGTTTAACCGAGACAGAAAGAATTTTGTCTCCTTTTACGACGGCACCGGTTCCGTCATTTAGCAAATCGGTAAAATTACCGGCCTGTTCTACAGTAAGTTTAGCTCTTTTTTCTTTTTTGCTGTTATTAAGTATTACTACTATATATTCATCTCCGTATTTCCTTGAAAAAGCATAAAGCTCATTTTTATCATCTATAAACAGAGTATTAAAATCACCAAGCTGAAGGGCTTTATGGGAGTTTCTTATAGCTATCAATTTTTTATAGTGGTCTAAAAGATCATAATTTACGTCCACCCTGTCAGGTTTTAATCTCCTGGAACCATCGGGCTGATAAACTTCATCGGCATATTTAAAATCATCCCATATCATGGGTTTCCTGCAGCAGGGATCAGTTGCTCCCCACATACCCGCTTCGTCTCCGTAATAAACCATAGGTGCTCCCAGATAGGTCATCTGAAAAATAGCAAATATGTTCTGAGATTTTAATTCTTCTTCAGAAGGTTTTCCCGTATTATAGAGAGGATTGCTTCCCTTTGCCTTCTCACAGTATTGAGGCCAGTTTCTGTAAGACACGACATCTCTGTTTACAATCATAGTCTGAAGCCTTGCTGTATCATGACTGTCTATAAGATTCTGCATGCCATAGGCTACTTCACTGTTATAGGCTTCTCTCAAATCTCTCAGTTTTGTATCAAATTCGGTAGCAGAAATTCTGTTTTTCTCATCAAAGAAATATTCTGATGAGGTGAAGGCAAAATTATAATTCATTACGGCAGTAAATTCGTCACCTTCCAGATAGGGTTTGTTTAATTCTACTGTATCAATAATTTCTGCAGTCATATAGGCTTCGGGATTAATGGATTTTACATGTTTGCTCCAGTCTTTCCAGAAACCATGGGGAACACAGAAGGCCACATCCAGACGCCATCCGTCTATACCATCGGAAGGATTTCCGTCTCCGTCAGGGTCCATCCATCGCTTCGTAATATTAAAGATATAATTTTTAGGTCCCGGGAGAAGATTATTCTCAGTTCTTCCCCATTCTGGAAGTTCTTTTACGCCGAACCAGCCTTTATAAGCAAATTCTTTATCTTTAGAAGGATCGGCCCAGGACGTAACGGTAAACCAGTCTTTATATGTTGAATTCTGCTGGTTTTTAACAACATCCTGAAAGAATGGATTCTTTATACCTATATGATTGAAGACTCCGTCTACGATAATTTTCATATTTCTCTTATGAACTTCTTTTACGAGTTTCAGGAAGAGCTTATCTGCAGAGGTCATAACCCATGTATTCGGGTCATCGGGGACTTCTTTCTTGATAAGCTCTCTGTCTCTTACAGGGTCGGGGCCGAAATTTGCATCTACATGGTGGTACATGATGGCATCATATTTATGAAGAGAAGGAGATTCGAATATTGGATTAAGATAAATGGCAGTTACACCCAGGCTCTGAAGATAATCCAGTTTATCTAAAATCCCCTGAAGATCTCCGCCGTATCTGCGGCGCTGAATATCATACCATATGGTTTTATCATGGTCACAGTTATTTATAATTATCTTAATATCTGCCTCGCTGAAGCCTTTCTCTAAAAGTTTATTTTTTAATGTTACAGGGGAAAAATTCGTATTTTTTATAGATTTCAATTTTCCCGTATCAATTTTCCCTGAGAGGCGTGAAATAGTTTTATCTGTAATTATATAGAATCCTTTATTCTGTTTTTCATAGGGCTGAAGTTCGTACCAATCGGAAGTCCATGGGTGAACCTGCCAGGAAGATATGTGATCATGGGGCCACGAACCTTCTATATTTTCCACTTTCGGATCATTGGAAGAATCGCCGTTTCTGAAACGTTCGGGAAATATCTGATACCACACAACCGTTTTGGACCATTCAGGAATAAAACTCATAGTGCACTCCTTTTCTTCCGCCAGGACAGGCAGGAGAAAGATTGTTAACATAATTAAAAGAAAAAAAACAATTGTTTTAAACATTTACATAAAACCTCCTGATTTATAGAATAAAAAACAAATTTTCTAATTCTCCCTGTATGTCCATTAATCCTTTTAATTTTAAAATTACCGGCCAGGATGTGTGTCATTGCGAGGAGTGAAGCGACGAAGCAATCCCATCAGATTAGCTTCTGCCAGTGGGATTGCTTCGATTCGCTCGCAATGACGCGGTTTACCCCCCATCATCGTGGTAACTACCGGTCTGTTTTATTCTTAAACAGGAGTTACGCAATTTTGAAATAAAAACATCGATAGGCCGGTGTCATTCCCGCGTATGCGGGAATCCACTGTGATTTTACGAAAAAGCTTATGGATCCCCGCTGCAGTTTACACTCGCTTTCGCGAGGGCGGAGATGACAAACAATTAATGCGTAACTCCTGCTTAAAAACAAAAATTTGCAGATCTTATCTGCAAATTTTTTATCCGGAATAGCTCCAGTAATTTTCAGGTTTCAAGGATTACCGTTATCTATCATCCCGGTAATCCAATTAATCCCTGTCAGGCTTCAGGAAAGAAAATTCTTGCTCCTTTGGCAGGTACATTTACATGTATCTTACCGTTCTGAACAGTCACCTTCTCCCCTGTAAGACTGTCTACAAGTACCATTCCGTCTTTAATCAGACGATTTTCAGGTGTTAACGGAATATCTCTCTGCTGTCCGTCATAACCGTTATTTAAAACCACTATGCCTTCCTGAAGCGGATGATTTCTTCCGTATGCATAAACCTTATCGTCTACCCACATTTCCTTAAAATCACCATGTTTCAAAGCTTCCGAACCATTCCTCATGTTGCTCAGTTTAGTGAAATGCTTCAGCATATCAGGATCTTTTCCCCACTCCATATCCTTTCTGCTCGTGGCAGGCCAGCCCACATTTTCCTGTCCCGGAGTAGGAGTGGCATCCATAGCTACTTCAGTTCCGTAATAAATTGTAGGTATACGGTTAAGGGTAAAGAGGAAATCAAGGGCAAGCTTGAATTTATCTTTATTTCCGCCGCAGGCGCTTAAAAATCTTTCCGTATCATGGTTATCTATAAAACCTCCCATGAGTTCGGGAGACTGATATTTCTTGTTACCTTCATCAACCACTGCCGCCAGTTTTTTCATACTTCCGTCATGGGCAATGACTTCATGGGTTACAAATTTTTCAGGATAGGCAAACAATCCGTCCATGTCTTCTCTCTGATAATCGTTTACCTTCCCTACTCTTCCGTCAAAGCATTCTCCTATGAGATAGAAATCAGGTTTCCCGAGTTTTTCTGTTGCATATTGATGTACGTCCTGATCAAACTTTGACCAGAAGGGGAAGTGTATGTTTTTAACAGCATCAAGACGGAAACCGTCAATACCTTTATCCATCCAGAATTTAGCTGCATTTAACAGATAATCATATACTTCAGGTTTTTCCTGGGCAAGATCGGGAAGGCCGAAAATGGAACCGTTTTCTGCTTCATAGGGATCATCCCAGTTTTTCACATCTCCTATATTATGGAACCATTCGGGTTTATCTTTTTTCAGAGGATGTTCCCATGCAAGATGATTTAAAGGTATATCCAGAAGAACCTCTATACCTTTTTCATGAGCTTTCGAAACCATCTCTTCAAATTTACTCATATCGCCGAGATGTTTATCCACTTTAAACATATCAACAGGCCAGTAATAATGATAGCCTGCATTATTCTCATTTACGAAGAAATCCTGATTTTCCATGGTAGGAGAAAGCCATATGGATGACATACCGAGATCTTTTATATAATCCAGTTTATCTATAACTCCCTGCAGATCTCCTCCGTGGAATTTACCGAGATCTTTCTTATCTACATTTATATTATTGGTCGTATCTCCGTCACTGAATCTGTCGGTAAAAACAAAATATATGTCTTTCCCGCCCCAGTCTTCTATTTTATCGGGGTTTTCATAAGGATTTGTATTGAGCTGCCTGGCCATAGTTCCCTCTTTGGCCCATGGCTTCCCGGGAGCTCTGTCGATAGTATCAAGAGGCTGTTTTACAAAATCTTTCGTTGTAAAAACCTGCATATCCATGCCCTTCAAATCCTGCCAGCCTCTTTCTCTCAGAGCACCTTTATCCACATCGAACTCAAGAGTACCTTTTGCAGAGTCATATTTTAAATTTTTCAGTATTTTATTCTTATCCAGTGCATTTCCCTTATCATCATAAACATTAAAATTCTTGTTGTCATAGGCAGCAATGGCAAGTTGCCATGGTTTCTCTGTCTTTCCCTTTATACCATCAGGCAATTCTGTTTTCGTGCCGTTTCCCATATCGAGTAACACATAGGTATCAAGATTACCGAGTTCTGAATCCGGCTGTAAATCTCTGAATTTTACGATGAAATGATATGGTTCGGCAGGACTGCCTTCATGAGAACCAACTGCAACAATGTCTCTGCTTCCGTCAAAACCATCACCAAGACTGTACTGGTCATTCTGTGTGGTTTTAAAATAAATAGTTTTTGGCATATCGACAAAAGTTTCTCCAGAAGCCTTTTTACTTAGTTCACTCAAATTTTTAAGATCTTTCATCAATCCGCCGTCATGAGAAGCACTTCCTTCTAACTTATCGGAAACATTAAAAGGATTTTCTTCTTTAACAGTTTTAGATTTATCAATAGTTATATTCCCGGCTGGCATCCCTGTACTATTAATTTTCATAAACTCACATCCTTATGCAACTTATAATTATTTTATTATAGTATAACCCGTTATAAATATTATTTCAATCTTTAATTGTTAACAATTTGTAAATAGATTTTACTTTTTCATTACAGAATATATTTTCCCATTTTATACAAAATCATCTGTCACTATTACCAGTTTAATTCTTTCATTCTGAAGGCTTCACGGTAACATTTTTCTCCATCTTCGGGATTTCCCATTTTTTTCAACAGATCGCCTTTCCCGTTCCAGACTTCTATATAAGCAGGCTCACAGTCAAGAGCTTTATTGTAACATGCCATGGCTTCCTCATATTTGCCGAGTTCTGCGAAAGCATTACCTTTATTATAAAGAGTGGTTGTATATTCAGGATCAATTTCAAGAGCTTTATCATAACATTTAAAACCTTCTTCATAGTTTCCAATAGATACAAAGATCTCTCCCATGCTATCCCAGGCAAAGGAATTATCCGGTTCTATTTCCAGAGATTTTTCGAGATCTTTCATGGCCTCATCAATATGTCCGAGCTTATAAAAACTGTATCCCATGTTATTCCATGCCATGGTACTTTCAGGTTCAAGGTCAATAGCTATCTGATAACATTCAATGGCTTCTTCATGTCTGCATGCTTTATCAAGGGCATAACCTTTATCAATCCAGAGGCAAAAATCCTCTCTGTCAATATCTATGGCTTTATTACAACACATAAGAGCTTCTTCGCTCCTTTTCTCTTCCGAAAGAACAACACCTCTGGCACTCCATGCAATTGTAAAGTCAGGATCAATTTCTATTGCTTTATCATAACACTCAATGGCTTCCCTGTACTTCTTTTGAACATATAAGGTATTTCCCTTATCATACCATGTATAAACTTCGGATGGCTCCAGTTCCAGAGCTCTGTCGAAATACTTTATTGCTTCTTCATAATCTCTCTTTTTTGCAAAGAGCAGGCCCATACTGTTCCATATATGAGCCAGTCCTCTGTTAAGTTCCAGTGCTTTATTATAACATTCCATAGCTTCTTCATATTTCCTCCGGTCCACCAGTACAGTAGCTTTTGTACACCATACATAAACATGGTCAGGTTCAAGTTCTATTGCTTTATCCAGATAATACATTGCTTCTTCATATTGTTTCTTTTTGGCCAGAACAAGTCCTTTGCTGTTCCAGGGAAGACTGTTGTCCGGGTCAATTGCGATTATTTTATCAAAATATTTCATTGCTTCATCATATTTTTTTTGTCTGATTAAAACAGAGCCTTTACTGTTAAGGGCTGAAATACATAAAGGGTCAATCTCCAGAATTCTGTCAAAACACTTCATAGCTTCTTCATATTTTTTATTTTCTTCCAGTACAGTACCTTTAGTGCCGAGAGAATAAATATGGCACGGGTCAATTTCAAGTGCTTTATTACAGCACTGAATGGCTTCGTCATATTTTTTCTTCCTGCACAGAGCATAGGCCTTCATAGGCCATGCATAGATATAAAACTGGTCCAGTTCTATTGCTCTATCACAGCATTCAATAGCTTCATCATATTTCTTCTGTTTTGTAAGTATTTTACCCTTATCAACCAGTATATGAATATTATCTGGCTCAAAATCCAGAGCTCTGTTATAAGAGCGGAGGGCTTCTTCATATTTCCAGAGAAATCCCAGAGAATTACCTCTTGTATGCCATACAAAAACATTCTCCGGTTCAAAAAGAAGAATTCTATCGTAACATTTCACTGCTTCTTCATATTTTGCCTGAAGCTGTAAAATAAAACCTTTGAGACTCAATACATAGGTATTTTCCGGTTCCTGACGAAGAACCTTATTATAACACATAAGGGCCTCTTCATATTTCTCCTGATTATATAATGAAATACCCTTCATTGTTATGGCTTCATTACAGTCAGGCTTAATTTCCAGGACTTTATCATAACACATAATAGCTTCTTCATATTTTCCCTGGTTATCCAGAATAATCCCCTTCTCATTCCATGCTGAAAAAGAAGAGGGATCATATTCGATTGTTTTACCATAACATTCCAGAGCTTCTTCAAATCTACCCTGACTCTGTAATGTTAAACCTTTATTAAACCAGGCTATACTGTCCCCGGGGTCAATATTAATGGCATATTCGAAACACTTTATAGCTTCATCATAGTTCCCTTCTCTGAAGAATGAAATTCCGCTGTCTATTAAAGAAATCACATCTCCGTTATCTTCTTCCGGCATATATATTTCATCTTTTTCCATTTCCAATTCTTTATCTGAAAGAATATGTCTTATTTCATCCATAACGGAATGTTTCTTTTTTATCTCCCATGCCACTTCTTTTTCTATAGCTTCAGCTTCTTCAGGAGATATGTGCCACTCTTCCGATTTTCTGTTCAGGATCTCCCTCTGTTTTTCACTTATATGTCCTTCATATTCAAAGATCAATTCTACCATTGATCTGTAAAGTTTTTTATGTTCACATTGTTTCTCATTCATATTTTTTTACCTTTTATAAGATTACTTTTTGCCTTAAAAGCTTCCACACAGTAAGGATCAATCTTTAAAGCTCTTTCGTAACATTCAAGAGCTTTTTCGTATTGTTCCTGTCCTTTCAGTGCATGTCCCTTACCGCACCATGAGCCGGCAGATTCGGCATTCATGGCAAGCACCTTATCATAACACAGAAGAGCTTCGTCATATTTTCCGACAGAGAGTAATAATTCGCCTTTACTATCCCATGCATCACTGTTACCAGGGTCAAGTTCTATTGCCTTATCTATATTTACTGAAGCTTCATCATATTTACCGGCTCTGTAAAGGTAATAGCCAAGGTTATTCCGGCCTGTACTGTAAAAAGGATCAATATCTATCGCTTTGTAACAGCATTCTATGGCATCATCATATTTTCCCTGTAAAAACAGGCTCTGTCCCCTGTTAAGCCAGGCATGAACATTTTCAGGATTAATAGCCAGTACTTTATCATAGTATTCAATAGATTCACTATATCTGCCTTTCTTATCCAGTTCTGTTGCCACCATAACCATAGCCTGAAGCCTGTAATTCCATGCAGAATTATTTGACGGTTCCATCTCAAGAACCCTGTCAAAAGAAGAAAGGGCTTCTTCATATATTCCTGTTTCATACATGGCAAGGCCTCTGGTAAGATATGCAAAAACACAATCAGGATAAATTTCTATGGCCCTGTCACAGCCGATGACTGCTTCGTTGTATTTTTTCTGATTATATAAGAGAGTAACTTTACTGTTCCAGGCAAACATATTCTTTTCATCAATCTCAACAGCTTTATTATAGCATAAAATTGCTTCTTCATATTTCCCGTACCGTTCAAAAATATATCCTTTTCTGAACCAGATTGTACTTATTACATTATGGTCTGATGTTATGTCAAGAGCTCTATCATAACAGGAAAGTGCCTCTTCGTATTTTCCGGAAAGTAATAAAATCTCGGCTCTATCCCCCAGAGCAGGAATATTTCTCCCGTCTATTTCAAGTATTTTATCGAAACATATAATTGCTTCATTATGATTACCGTTATGTTTCAGGATTATACCTCTGCCATGCCAGGCTCTTACATAAGAGCTATCCATTTCTATTGCTT